>JAGRNC010000100.1 GCA_020440935.1 Leptospiraceae bacterium
AGATCGCAGGCGAAGAAGGCTGGTAAATGTTTGCTCTAACCAGAAAACATAAAGGGGATCACTTTCCCGAGTTTGTTGAAACTCTAATCATATTTGTAATTCTTCTGGTAATCGCCCACACGGTGCTGGAAGAGCTTTCCATCATCTATCACTGGGATCATCGCTGGATTCAAAACCTTACTATTGCCGCTTTCGTTTTTGATGCAATCTTTACACTGGAGTTCTTTGGCCGCTCCATCATTTCGCTGCGCGAAGAAGGATTTGTACATTATTTGCGATCGGAGCGCGGCTGGATCGACTTTTTAACTTCGATTCCTCTCCTCTTGTTTGTTTCCGGACCTGCATTGTATCTTATTCTCAGTCATTCAGATGAGGGAGCCTCCAAGGCCTTTCAGATACTTGTGGTTCTGAAGACCGCAAAGGCCATTCGAGTAACTCGTGTTCTGCGGTTGATACGGGTAATAAAACTTTTTGGTAAAATCCAGAATGCAGAGTCGGTGATGGCCAATCGTCACATCGGTATGGTGTCTACGATCGCTGTCGTTAGCCTGGTATGTCTGATGGTTATTTCGCAGGTAGTTCCGCTAACATCCTTCGGCGACCACGAAGCCTGGAGAGTTACTCGTACCGGCCAGCTCGATGGTTGGGTCAAAACTTCTCTGAAGACAGCAGATCCCGATGCGACCTTACAGGCATTAGTCCATTCCAATGGGGCGGACGTCATCGGATTCAAAGATCCGGAGGGCAAAGTATTCTATCAGAACCCGGAAAAAGAGAAGCTGAACTGGACTTCCTACGGTGAATGGATTCCATTAAGCGGTGGCTATTCGGTGGAACTCTCTTACTTTCCAGCAGAGATGGAGCATGCGCGGTTCAATCTGGTGATGCTGTTTGCTATCCTGTTTATTATTTCGGGCATTGTAATCTTCTACTCCAGGCTATTTGCGCAGCAGGTTTCCGATCCAATCTATGTAATGGATCGAGGAATGCGTCAATGGGACTACAATCTAGAAGTGAAAGTTATTCCGGGCCGCGAATCCGACGAAGTGTTTCGACTGGCCTCTGTGTACAACAACCGATGGCTTTCGCTCAAGAACCAGATCCTGAACTTTCGAAAGAAGAAGCAGAAGGAAAAATCAGTGCTCTCGGTCGAGGATTTGCTCTAAGATATTTCTGTGCCGAATCTCCTTTTGCCCTGCGAGCCGGGCCCGCCATCGACCCTTCCTGTCCCGAGTCGCGACTATGTCGCCTAGCGTAGCTTTTTTTGTGTTTTTCCTAATGTCGGAGGACTATGCGAACCCTGGGGCAGCGCAAAAATGGTTGCCTTCTTTAAGGATTGGCCGAACGATGCCGGCAGATTGGTTCGGATATGGCTTTACCGGCCCTCAAAGTCCATTGATATTGAAGGTCGGACTGCCGAAGATAAACTCAGGCCGCTCGCGCGGCCCATAGTGAGGATCTCAGTACATGTTTAGACGTATTGAGTTGTAATTTACCGAGCCTTTTTTGGAAAAAATATGAAACGCATTGCTTTGTCTTTTGTGGCAGTCTTCTTTTGCGCCACAGCCCTGTTTGCGAACGATCCTTCGGAGTCTATCCCCGCCGGATTGGAAACCGTGACCATCGATAACCACCAGATTCAAGTATACCAGGGTCAGGTGGGACGATGGGTGGAAACAGCGGGAAACTCGCTTTCATCGCTGGCCTATCGTTTTGGCACAACTACGAATGAAATCTATAAAATCAACCGCGGTGATGTGAACGGCGAATACGTTTTCGTTCCCATGTCCCAGAAATACTACGAAGAAGTAGTGAAACAGGGATACGGTCGCCGCATTTTGAAAGTAGATCCCAGAAAATTGATCTGGCCCGTGGAAACTCCCAATCGCTCCTCCGGTTTTGGAATGCGTTTTGGCGGCATGCATAACGGTCTGGATTTCGCATGTCCATCAAAGACCATTGTAGTCGCCACCATGGAAGGCACTGTGGTGCAGGCGCAGTGGATGGGCGGTTTTGGAAATGCTATTATTATTCGTCACTCCGACGGAACGGAAACAACCTATGCGCATAACACTACCATTTTAGTGCGCGTGGGCGACCATGTTACGCGGGGACAGGCCATTTCGCTTTCTGGCAACACCGGTCGCTCCACCGGGCCACATGTGCACCTCGAAGTTCGATTTGATAACGTTCCTCTGAATCCAGAAGACTTTCTCCAATACGGACTTTCGCAACCAGATACAGTAGTTCGCGAACGACTGGAACAACCCACCGAAGCTTCTGCTTTGAATCTTCAGGACCAATGAGCGAAAGCGTTTCGCGCTGGAATTCCGAAAATCGTAAACAACTAGACGGCCTGCTTGACCGAACTCCGGGGCAGGCCGTTTTCGATTTCGATAACACCTTGATCCACGGCGACCTGGGCGAGGCATGTATGTACTACATTGCTTTCCAGGGATTGGTGCGAGCCGATTTAGACGAATTCTGGAAAGAGATATCGCATCCTGCGCTTTCGCAAAAGGAGCTGGATCGTATTCGGGCTGGCTGGGACAGAAACCAGGCCTACGACGATATGCAAAGCCACCTCGAATGGGTGGACGATTTGCTGGGACTGTACGATCGGCTGCTGGAGCAGGCTGGCCTGGAGGATGCGTATCGTTGGAGTCGTAGCCTGTTTGGTAATCTTCCCGAACGTGAACTACGAAATATTGCATCCTATGTATTTCAGGACGAAACCAGGCTGCCCATAGGCTTCGAAGAATTGCCATCGGGCCGTCGGATACCGCGCGGCATCCGCATTATTCCAGAAATCCATGAATTAATCCAATCCCTGCTACAGTCCGGATGGACTGTACGGATCATTACTGCCTCGCCGGAGCCTACGATTCAATCGGTGATCCACCACTGGAATCTGGAAGAAGCGGCCGTGCGCGGCATGCGGCTGAAGAGACAGGACGATCTGCTTTTGCCATACATTGAGGAGCCCATGACCTATGGCCCCGGAAAAGTCCAGGCCATCCGAGAACTGGATTCATCGCCCATTGACTTTGCCGCCGGGGACTCGTTTACAGACCTGGATATGATGCGCGCCGCATCCATGGCATTGCTCATTGATAGGGGAAAGGCGGATCTTCGATCTGTAGCCGAGCAGGAAGGGTTCTTAATTCAATCATTTGCGCCCGTAGAGCCCGAAGGCCACGACGACAAACGTCCGGTAGGTCATTAGAAATCAGTCAAACTGGCCCTTGGCGCGGCTCAAAAGATTTCCCGGAGAATCATCCTTTTTGCATGTAAGCGCCTTAGCGGGTATCCGCGAACCAGAGAACAAATATCTATGAATCCAATCCACCTTACAATCGCAGGAATGCCCCTGGGGCATCCTGGCGAAATTGCTCTGGCCACAGTGGAACTGGCCGAGCATTGCGACTTCGTTCTATGCGAAAGCAAACGGGCTGCACAGACCCATTTTAAGCGCGCCGGGCTGGAAATTCCCGATGAAAGATTTGTGGTTTTTGATAAAAAGACCCGGCCGGTGATCTTTGAAGAGTTTCTGGACGAATTGTTGCAACTTTCGCTTAAAAAGCCAGTACAACTAATGCTGGTATCCGATGCAGGCATGCCGTCTATGGAGGACCCCGGTTCGCGCTGGATTCAGATTGCCGAAGAAAACGGATTCAAGATTCATATGATTGGCGGGCCCACGGCCATTACCTCCGCTCTGGTTCGTGCAGGCCTGAACGGGCCCTTTTGTTTTGGCGGATTCCCTCCCAGAGAAAAGAAGGAAAGGCAGTTTTTTTTCAAGGAAGCATCACGGCACAGCATTCCTTTTGGATTCTATGAGGCGCCCCATCGCGTACCGGACATTGCTACCGAATTGAAAGGAAACCTTGCTCCGGGAAAGTCGCTTTTTGTGGCTGTTGCTCTGGGCTCGGATCAGGAAAGGATTATCCGGATTTCGGCGGGCGAACTGAGCTCGCTTCGATTACCCAAACTACCCGCGGTCTTTCTGATCTATTCGAAAAAACCGCTGGATGGCAGATCAGCCCGGCCATAGCTTGTAGAGATGATCCCGGAAAGGGCCATGCGAGATTCGGAGAACGCCGAAGAAATCGGAATCCGGCCAGAGAGCCTGGACCAATTCATCGGACAATCCAGGCTAAAGGAACGGCTGCGGGTGTCGGTGGACGCTGCCTTGAAGCGCTCAGAGGGCAAACCACCGGAGAAGCGCGATGTGCTGGATCATGTACTTTTTTCCGGTCCTCCTGGTCTGGGCAAGACCACTCTGGCGGCCATTATCGCCCGAGAAATGAAAACCAATTTCCATTCCACCAGCGCGCCGGCCATTTCTCGCCCTGGCGATCTTGCGCGAATGCTCACACTCCTGGAACCGGGCGATGTGCTATTCATTGACGAAATCCATCGATTGAATCGCACCTGCGAAGAAATTCTCTATCCTGCCATGGAAGATGGCGCCATCGATTTAATGCTTGGCGAAGGCGTAGCTGCAAGAAGCGTCAAAATCCATCTCAAGCCTTTTACCCTGGTGGGCGCTACCACGCGTTCCGGGATGTTGTCGGCTCCTCTAAAACATCGATTCGGATTGGATCTGAAACTGGATTTCTACGGAGTGGAGGACCTCTGTAGCATTCTGGAGCGAAGTTCGACGGTGATTGGTCTTAAACTTCAATCCGATGCAGTTACCGAAATTGCCCGTCGTTGTCGCATGACCCCCCGCGAGGCAAACCGACTGCTTCGACGGATTCGGGACTACGCAACGGTGGAGAAGATCGAATCCATTGGCGCCGATTTTGTCCTGGATTGTATGCAACGGATGGGAATCGACGATCTGGGATTAAACGAACTGGATCGCAAGCTCTTGCGTCTTATGATTGATCGGTACGGAGGAGGCCCGGTGGGTCTTAAGACTCTGGCGGCGCTGGTGGACGAAGAAGACCGTACCATAGAAGAAGATCATGAGCCATTTATGCTAAGGCTGGGCCTCATCGAAAAAACGCCCCAGGGCCGAATGGTTACCACCGCGGCCTATACTCATTTTGGACTGGAAAGCCAGGCAACTTCTGATTTATTTTCATAAGCATGTCCGAAACAACCAAAAGCGGCAAACAGAAAGGCCTGTTTTACGGCCTGGAATCTCTGACCATAAAACAGCAGGAAGATCGCACCATGTTTGCCGGCGGGCTGGTTTTTCTCATATTTGCAGGATTGCTTTCCTTTATGGCCATGGACGGCCGCAACTCAAGGCTCATGGATTGGTTCAATCGAGAATTGTTGCGACCCGCTCTTAATCTTCCTTCAAATACCGTTTATCCCGTACTTCTTGAGCAGGAATATGCAGCCCCCGTCCAGCGGGCCGAAACCGCTGCCCTTTCCGATGTGAACGCGGGCGGCTCCGGAGGTCTGACGGAGAAATACGGATTTCATACTCTATCATCCGACGATGTGCTCCAGGTGTCCTATGGTTCGGCACAGACGGGCAGCCCGCAACAGGCATCGGCTCAGGAATCGTCCCGTAGCCAGAACAACAGGACCAGCGATAGCGAGGCCACAGGGTATCAAAGCGGAACTGGGCCCTCGCCAAAATCGGAACAGGCAGCACAAAATAGCGAATCCGACAGTCCGGCCCGGCAGGCAACCACGGCACAACAGGGCCAATCGGACCGTGCAGAATCCAGCCTGCCCATGCGCATTCCTGCAAACTACAGGTTTCAGAACGATTTCGCCATGCGATACGACATGTCGGCCAGTCTGTCGATTCCCCGTCGCGAACTGGCTGGCTACAAATACTTCCGCGATCTGTTGCGACAGGTACGCGAGAACTTTGCGCCCCCTGGACTGAACCTGGCCTACCGCGATGGTGCAGGCACGGTTATTTCGCAACCGATCAAACCACAGGTCGTCAAAGTACTATTCCTGATCGATGAAGAGGGTACAGTCCGCGATACTCGAGTCGTTTCCAGTATGGGGCAACAACCTGTGGATCAGGCATGCCTTCGTTCGCTGGAAGGTCATAACTTTGGACCTCCGCCAAAAGAGATCTTCCAGCACGGAAATATCTTTGGTATCAGCTTCCTATTTCCCGCCGTGATGAATCGATAGAGATGGGATGGAATGGCCGATTGTAGGCCGAGCCCTCTGCTTACCCGGCCCACATCGGTCAGCCCCTAATTTTCAGTCAATTCGCCTATTGATCCAATTCCGTCGTGCCTGTTAGCCATCTACAGCATCCTACCAGGGGATGCTCCCATGAACAGGATCGTGCTCTTCGCTAAAAAATTGACCAGAGGGACCATCTGGGCCCAGCATCGCCAGTTTGATCACTCGATCGGCTGCTTCCTGCACCGTGCCCGTTCCACGGAAGTTGTTGAAGTCTGTGGCAATGAAACCCGGATCCACCACGTTAACTTTGAACGCTGTATCGCGTAATTCATAGGCCAGGGTAATCGTGTACATGTTTAATGCGGATTTGGACGGAAGATACGCTGCAGCTTTTATGTTGTAATACTTCCACGATGGGTCGCTGTGCAAAGTGAGGGAACCCATACTGGAGCTTACGTTTACGATCCTCGGAGCCGTCGAATTTCGCATTAGATCCACAAATGCCTGGGTTACGCGGACCACGCCGAAGAGGTTCGTATCAAAGACCTTCTGAAATTGATCCAGGCTCGCTTCCGTTGCTGTCTGCGGTAAACCACCGCTAATCCCGGCATTGTTAACGAGCACGTCCAGTGCATCGATCCGATTGCCAATTTGTCTGCGTGCCGCCTCCACGGATGCGTCATCGCTGACATCCATCTGGATCGCTTCCGATGCATTCAATCCTTCCTGTCGAAGGCGATGGGCCGCTTCCAATCCGCGGGACAGGTCCCGGCTGCCGAGGAATACAAAAAAGTCCCTCCTCAGGAATTGCCGAGCCGTTTCGAACCCAATGCTTCTGTTGGCTCCTGTGATTAAAACTGATTTCATTTGATTTCTCCCTTCCACCATCTGGGTGGAGTATTGGCCGGCTTCCCGGTTTTGAATAATAGTCATTTAAAGCGGAACTGGCAAGTTTCGGAACGAAAAAGTCTCGAAAATGGCCGGTGATTCGCGGGCGCATTTGAGGGATACCATATGCGGGAAAATAGGTGTCCGATTTCTCAAAATCTTTCATTGTGGTAATGAGATGGGCAAAATTCGAAGGAAGGATGCTACTGTGGCAGAGCCGAAGAATGCCAGATCGACGGTGGGTAGAAAGAGGGATGATTCCCTGGATCCCAGGATTCTAGATGCCGCCCTGGAAGTTCTGGCGGAAGAAGGATTCGATAAAATGACCATGGATATGGTGGCCACCCGCGCGGGCTCCGGAAAGGCGTCGGTGTACCGGCGCTGGAGCTCTAAGAGCGAACTTGTTCATGATGCGCTCATTCGAATGAACGAAAATCTGCTGGTTCTGCCACTGCCCGATACAGGAAACCTGCGCGGAGATTTGCTTGCAGTTCTGAAAACTCCGTCAAGGGAGTCTGTAGAACAAAAATATAGAGTGCTCGCCGGGCTTGGTTCTTTCTTTCTGCAACACCAGGAATTCAGAGGAAGCAGTCTGGATGGAGTCTTTGGGCCCATAATCTCCGCCTACCGGGCCTTAATGGAGCGGGCCCGCGATCGGAATGAGCTCGCCGCAAATGCGGACATCGAACTGGCATGCCGCATCATAAACGCGATGCCATATTATCGACGTACCATCGAAAACAAGCCTTTCAGCCGAAAGGCCTATATTGCTTTAATTGATCGAATCATTTTGCCAGCCCTTCTTCAGGGACCTGTTGCCTAGCGCGTTCATAATCCGCCTTAATGTAGTTGCCCACCTTTTGTTGCACCTCACTCTCTGACGAATGGCCGAGACCTCTCTCTTCCGCAGACTTTTCTTCATGAGTCATCTGGCAGGAACTCTTGGTCGCGATGATCTGCGGGCCCTCCGAGTTACGAATACGGTTCAGTTGCTGATGTTTGGCCTTCTATTGCTTCTGATGCCCCAGGTGCTACTGGTGGAAGAGGAACGCACTCACCTATTCTCTATGCTTCTGGCCGCCGAGTTCTTTGCATTACTGATTGTAGGTCGCGCTCTTCTGTA
>JAGRNC010000101.1 GCA_020440935.1 Leptospiraceae bacterium
ACCTTGGTCTCTGACCCCGGCCCCATAACCAGATCGCCGTAGGTTTTCTCCGTGCTCCAGGAGCCATCCACGGCCACCGCATTATGGGGATTTCTTCCAATATTCTTGAACAGAACAGTGCTGCCTTCCGGGATTCGCTGCAGCGGCGGCGAAAAGGAGTTATCGATCATACTAATATGAACGAAACCCTGCGTGGATGCATCGCCGCAAAGACCCACCAGCCCGCCCAAAAGCAAGCCAGCGCAGCAAAGCACCCCAATTCTAACCGTAGATTGAATTAGTTCTTTTTTTGATCGCATAACACTCATTACAGAATCTCCAGCAATTTGATGGAAGATCAAGAAGATTTATGCAGATGCACGATTGTACGGCAATTTTTTTACAAAGTTATGGCTTCTGCTGCAATCATGAGCATGGCGCGCAATCGGCTTTCCAGTTCGCCTTCGGGCATGCGGCCCAGGCGAACTTCGGGTAAAATCCAGGAAAGGGACTGAAGTCCGCGTTCCAGCAAAAAGATCTCCAGAAGTTCGCTTAGCTGCGAGCGATCTTCCGGCAGAAGATCGGCGGCCTGCCGGGCCTCCAGTGCCTGCAGGTAGCCGGCCAAGAACATGGAGGAGGCCGCATTATACCAGATTGTGGCCCACCGCCTGGAGTGGCTTTCGCTCATTCCGGCGGGGCTGTGCCCCTGGATAACCAGCATAGATTCTTTGGCCAGCGACCAGGTCATTCCCGCCACATCCCGCAATGGACTGCCTTTGATCCTGCGCTCCGAAAAGGTTCGATGCACCGATCCTTCGTAATCCAGAATGACAAAACCCCGTCCGGTGTACAATAGCTGACCAAGATGCAAATCCCCGTGTAAACGGATGCGGGAAGCGTTCAGGTTACGATCCTTGATGCTGCGAAATTTTTGATCCATGGGCCGCTGATATTCCATCAGCGAACCAATGAGACCAATGTTTGTGGAATCCAATTCGGGCATGGATTTTCGAAGTTCCGAAATGCTATAATCCAGTGTATTTCGAAGGGACTGATACAGAGCTCGGCGATAATGGGAAGTGAAAGGCTCTACGGAAAAGGTGGCATCATCCCCGTTGCCGCCCAGGCCCCGCAGCACCGAATGCAAATCGGCCACGGTTTCGCCCATTTCCTGCGCCGAGTAAAGAAAGGAACCGGTGGATTCACGGAGCGTATCCGGCATTTCCTTTTGCTCCCCGCTTACCCATTGCTCCACTTCTTTCCACGGTTGATTGTAACTCAAGGCGGGAACAATCCGCAGAAAATTCTCCAAGTGATCGCGAGTAAACAGTAGTGCAGTGCCCTGATTCGGAATGTACTGCCAATAACTACCTGCGCTCATGGTCTTACCATCGTATTCGAACGATAAGGAGCCAAAACAAGTGGGGATACCGGTATGCTTATTTCGCGTTAAGGCCAAGCCGGTCTCCAATTCAGGATGAAGGCCCTCTTCCAGGCGACGATACAGCTTGAATACCATCTCATCGCCAAAATTAAATACGATGTTGTTGTATTTGCTGCTGAATGGGATGGGGGGCTGGCTTAGATCCAGACCCTTAAGCCTGGACTTCCCTTCTTTGCTCAAATCCGATGAAAGCCGTGTTCCATTGGAGCGCACCGGCCGATTTCGCACTGCACTGGTAAGAATACGCTGCGCGGGCTCCCATCGGCCCAGACATTCGCGTAATAAAAATCTACGCTGTTTGGCATCGGCAGCCACCGTTATCCGGGCAACAATGGGCACTCGTTCGGCGATGTCTTCCAGAGTAAATCCGTACCACAGCTCTTCGGGGTTCTCTTCTTCTTCGAGCTGCATGCACATTTGATAAAACTCATGTTCGCCGGAACTAAAAGATACCTCCACGATGACCAGCGCCATCTCTTCGGCCCAGGGATGAATCGATTGCACCAATTTCGTGGATTTGATAAGTCGATTGCGATGCGGAAACCAGTCCTGCCGCTGCAAGAAGTCAGGAAGTACATTGGCAAGCATCTTGCTCCCGTCACTGTCCAGCAGCGATTCCAGAGATGGTAGATTGTTCAGCCGAATCTCGGGAACTTCATCCGGTCCCCGCGCATGTTGAAATTCCGAAACCAGCGAAAACCAGTAGAACGTAAATGGAGCAAAAGAGAAAAAATATGGATTTGCGGTAATCCTTGGAAATGGATGACGCGAAAACAGTTCCAGAGGTACGCGACCGGCAAATTCGCTCAAATCCAGGCTGGCGTATTGAACCTGACCGGACAGATTCGCCACTACAAGAATGGTTTCATCGCCCAGAGTGCGATAAAATGCCAATACCTTGCGGTTTTCGCAGCGAATAAACTCCATAGTGCCCCGACTGAAGGCAGACACCTGTTTTCGCAGGGAAATGAGCCGCTTTATCCACCATAGTAGCGAATTTGGATTATTTTGCTGGGATTCTACATTGAGCGATTCATAATGATAATCGGGATCGATGTTTACGGGCAAAAAAAGTCGCTGCGGATTGGCTCGCGAAAACCCGGCATTGCGATCGGGACTCCATTGCATGGGAGTTCTTACGCTGTCGCGATCGCCCAGAAAGATGTTATCGCCCATGCCGATCTCATCGCCATAATAGATGACGGGAGTTCCAGGAACGGAGAACAGGATTGCATGGAGCAACTCGATTTTCCGACGATCGTTCTCCAGTAGCGGCGCCAGACGGCGGCGGATTCCCAGATTTATGCGGCTGCGCGGATCGGTGGCATACATGCGCACCATGTAGTCCCGCTCTTCATCGGTGACCATTTCCAGGGTCAGTTCATCGTGGTTACGCAGAAATACGGCCCATTGGCAACCATCGGGCAACTCCGGCGTTTGATCGATAATGTCGGTTATGGGAAAACTGTCTTCCATTCGAACGGACATGAACATCCGCGGCATCAACGGGAAATGGAAGGCCATATTGCACTCATCGCCTTCGCCAAAGAAAGTGACGCTATCTTCGGGCCATTGATTAGCCTCGGCCAGCAGCATTCTTCCATTATATTTGGCGTCGACGTGCTTTCGCAGTTTTTTCAGGAATGCATGAGTTTCGGGAAGGTTTTCGCATGGAGTACCCTCCCTCTCATAAAGATACGGAATGGCATCCAGGCGCATTCCATCCACGCCCATATCCAGCCAGAAATCCAGCACATCAAAAACTTCCTGCTGCACCGCCGGATTATCAAAGTTCAGATCAGGTTGGTGGGAGTAGAACCGATGCCAGTAGTATTGTCCGGCAGCCTCATCCCAGGTCCAGTTAGAGCTTTCGAAATCCTGAAAAATGATGCGAACATCCCGATACCGATCGGGAGTATCGCTCCAGACATAATACTGCCGATCCGGATGGCCCTGCGGCGCCCGCCGGGCCCGCTGAAACCAAGGATGCTGATCGGAAGTATGATTGATGACCAGTTCGGTAATGACCCGCATCCCCTTTTCATGGGCGCTGGCTAAAAACTCTCTAAAGTCCTTGAGCGAGCCGTACAGTGGATTTACGCTTTTGTAATCCGCAATGTCGTAGCCATCATCGCGCAAAGGGGATGGATAGAACGGCAAAAGCCAGAGCGCAGTAACTCCCAGATCCTTAAGGTAGTCCAACCTGGACATCAGCCCCGGAAAATCGCCAATGCCGTCGCCGTTCGCGTCGCAGAAGGAACGAACATGCAACTCATAGATTACCGCATCCATGTACCAGCGATCGGAACTATCCAGAAGGTTCAGACCTTGCTTCTTACTGGAAATTCGTTTGCTGTTACTATTTCCGGTTCCTGGGTTCTGGGGCACCCGCCGCTCCTGTGTTCGGATTGCAGACTTCCGGGTAGAAAGCCTTCAAATGAGACTGCGTCTCCTCCTCCGATCGGGTCAAGGGAAATCGCGGATTTGTGTTGACTTGCAAAAGAATCGGACAGAGCTAAAGCTATGCTGCAGCGTCAATCCCTGGTCAATAGCGTTCGACTAAAAGAGCTTCTTGGATTGGAACAGAAACTGGATCCGGACTCCATCAAGCGGCACTTTGCCCATCACCTGGAGTACACTGTCGGGAAATATAAAGAAACCACGCATGCCATCGACATCTACCAGGCCCTGGCATATACAATCCGCGACAGCCTCATCGACCGGTACAACGCAACGCAGGAAAACCTCATAAATAAGAAGGCACGCCGTGTCTATTATCTGAGCATGGAGTTCCTGCTCGGGCGATTACTTCGCAGCAATCTGATCAATCTCGATGCCATTGACTATGCGCGAACTCTGCTAAAGGAAATTGGAGTTGATCTAGAATCCATCGAAGACTGCGAGATGGATGCGGGTCTGGGAAATGGCGGTCTGGGTCGATTGGCCGCCTGCTTTATGGAAAGCTCCTCCACCATGGACCTGGCCTGCCAGGGGGCCGGACTGTATTATAATTATGGAATCTTCAATCAGCGGATCGAGCACGGCCATCAGCGCGAATTGCCCGATGACTGGCTCAAAGAAGGCAATCCCTGGGCTATGGAGCGGATCGAACGCACCTATGCAGTGCACTTCTATGGCCGAACCGAAAGCTATAAGAAAGAGGACCGTCACCTGGTTCGCTGGATGCCCGGCGAAACCGTCCTGGCCACTGCCAACGATATTCTAATTCCCGGCTATCGCACAAGAACAGTCAACCCGTTGCGATTATGGAAAGCCCGGGCAAACAATGAATTCGATTTTACCTATTTTAACCACGGCGACTACTTCCGCGCAGTAGAAGATAAGCTTCATTCGGAAAACATCACGCACGTTCTCTATCCAAACGAGAATAATCTCCAGGGAAAGGAGCTACGGCTAAAACAAGAGTTTTTTCTGGTAAGCGCAACCATTCAGGATGCGATGAGCGATTTCTTCGACATTGGCGATTCTATAGAGGATTTGCCGGAGAAGGTATTCTTTCAGCTCAATGATACCCACCCTGCCGTGGCCGTGGCCGAGCTAATGCGAATCCTTATGGATGGCTATGAACTTGAATTTGACCGGGCCTGGGAACTGGCCTCCAAATGCTTTGGCTACACGAACCATACCGTTATGCCCGAAGCGTTAGAAAAATGGGATCTGGAACTATTCGGCCGAATGCTGCCCAGACATCTGGAGATTATATATTTGATCAATCATCGCTTTCTGGAATGGGCTCGTAGCCAGGGCGCGGATGATGAAGCGGTTTCCCGGCTGTCCATCATCGATGAAAGGCATCCGCGTAAAGTTCGTATGGCAAATCTGGCCATCGTGGGCGCGACAGCGGTAAACGGAGTGGCGGCCATTCACTCGGAAATCATTAAGAAAGATGTGTTTCCGGACTTTGCTCGCATTTTCGCCAACCGATTCCAGAACAAGACCAATGGAATTACATTCCGACGATGGCTCATCGGAGCCAACCCGGAATTGAGCGGCCTGATTACCAGCCATCTGGGACAGGCCTGGACGCAAGATCTGACGCAGCTCAAGAAGCTTGAAGAATACGCAGAGAACGAAGAATTCCAGGAAGCATTTTATAGAGTAAAGCTGGAAAACAAACTCAAGCTTGCATCGATTATTCACCATGATTGCGGCGTAGATGTAAACCCGGAGAGTATCTTTGACGCTCAGATCAAGCGAATCCATGAGTATAAGCGGCAACTGCTGAATGTGTTGCGGATCATTGCCGATTACCAGGCAATCAAAGAGAATCCTTCCATAGACTATTTCCCCAGAACTTTCATCTTTGGCGGCAAGGCTGCTCCGGGATACCATAGAGCTAAGCTTATTGTTCGACTGATCCATGCCGTGGGCGAGCGAGTAAATTCGGATACCGACGTGGCCGGTAGAATCAAGGTAGTATTCTTGCCAAATTACCGCGTCAGCCTGGCCGAACGAATCTTTCCCGCCACAGACCTGTCAGAACAGATCTCCACAGCCGGCACCGAGGCATCGGGAACGGGAAACATGAAATTCATGCTGAACGGCGCGCTGACGGTAGGTACGCTGGACGGCGCAAACATCGAAATCAAGCAGGAAGTGGGCGACGAAAACATTTTCATCTTTGGCCGCACGGTGGATGAGATTAACAACCTCAGAACGCATGGATACGATCCGGTGCATCTGTATCAGTCGGACAATGTACTCAATCGGGTTCTGGAATCTATCCATCGCAACGAATTTGCGCCCCATGAACCTGGCATCTTTCAAGAAATCTTCCATACGCTGACCTATGGAGGAGATTACTATTTCCTTATGGAAGATTTTCGTTCGTATCTAGATATACAGAAGAAGATCGAACAAGAGTATCGCGATCAGAAACTATGGAGGAAGAAAGCAATCCTGAATACGGCAAGAAGCTCTTTCTTCTCATCGGATCGGACAATTCAGCAATATGCCAGCGAGATCTGGAAACTGGAGCCAATTAAGCACTTCTAAGCCAAACTACAATGGACAATGGACGCAGCGCCATAAAGATTGCGTCTGTTGCTATGGATTCAATGCACCGAATTGGCATCGATCTTGGAGGAACCAAGACCGAAGTAGCGCTGCTGTCGCCGGACGGCGCAGTTCTGAAACGTGATCGCCGCCCGACCCCCGCAGAGCAAGGCTACGAGGCCATACTCGATACGGTCACAGATCTGGTGGCGGAAACCGTTAGCTCATTAAAAGAAGATTACACCATTGGCATTGGAATTCCAGGGATTGTAGATGCGCGCACCGAACTGGTACTCAACGCAAACACAACAATCATGATCGGTCATCCGCTTCGGAAGGATCTGGAGGCCCGGCTCAAGCGACAGATTCGAGTGCAGAACGATGCGAACTGCTTTGCCCTGGCCGAAGCGCAGCAAGGAGCCGGCCGAAATTACGGGATGATTTTTGGCGTCATCATGGGCACCGGTTGCGGCGGCGGCATCGTGATCGATAAGAAACTCCATGGCGGTTTGCACGGAATAGCCGGCGAATGGGGTCATGTAAGTATTGATCCGAATGGTCCCCAGTGCTGGTGCGGCAACCGCGGCTGCATTGAAACGTTCATTTCCGGAGGAGGGTTGCAAAAGCGCTTCGAATCGATGTACGGCGAAAAGAAAACCGTGGAGCAAATCGTAGCATCGGCCAGAAGCGGCGCTGCCCCGGAGCAGGAATTCTTCGATCGCTTTCTAGAAGACTTTGGGCGTGCACTGGGCGGACTGATATCCATTCTGGATCCAGATGCAATTATTCTGGGGGGCGGACTGTCCAATCTAGTCGAGCTATATGAAGAAGGTAGAAAGCGGACCCTTAAGTATACTTTCCACAAGAATGCAGCAACCCCTATATTAAGAAATGAACTGGGCGATTCCGCCGGAGTATTTGGGGCAGCCCATCTCTGGTCCTGAATCGAAGCAGTAGAATGCGGCTCTGCGATGAGCAATATTTGGTGATGGAAAATGGAATGGATTGATTACTTCCAGAAGAAGCCGTCCGCGCTGGATGAAGCGGCCTTTGTCCGGAAAGAAACGCATATATCCATCGTTCTGGTGGGCTCGAACCGGGTCTTCAAATTCAAAAAGCCCGTTCGCCTGGATTTTATCGATCAACAATCTTTGCAGACCCGATACGAGCTCTGCCGCGCAGAGTGCAATTTAAACAGCCGTATTTCGCCGCAGGTATATTTGGGCATGGGCTTTGTTCGAGCCACGGAAGATGGTTTTCGCCTGGATGTAAAGAGCATCCATTCGGATGCCGCTTCGAGGTCGCCGGATTTGGAAACGTCCATCGAACTGAACAACTGCCTGGATGTTTGTGTAGTTATGCATCATCTTGCAGACGAGTATCGCCTGGAAGGACAGCTACCTTCCCTCACCTTTGCGAACATGTCTGCCCTGGCCGAAAAGATATTTGCTTTTCACAGAAAGCAGCACATTGAGCCGCCATCCCAGGGATTTCGCAAACGTCAGGCGGACGTACTGGAGACCATCCGCGGGGTTGCCGGGGGAAGCGACCAATTGGAGAAAATGGCGCGGGGCATTCGCGAAAACCTCCGCGGCGCCTACAGGCT
>JAGRNC010000102.1 GCA_020440935.1 Leptospiraceae bacterium
TGGGCCTCTCGTTTAGGCATTTACTGCCTCCAATTCGCAAATTACCTGATTGATCCCAAAATGGCAGCCATACGTGCGTGATTCTCCTTAAAACGGGCGGTTGGTTTTAAGACGAACGTGTGGTCCGGCGCGTGGTTCTCCTTAAAACGGGGCGGTCGGCATTAAGACGAATCTATGCTCTGAATCAGGCTTCCCCCATCGATGGTCCTCCTTCTTACGTTTCGAGCGTTTTCGTCTCTGGAAATTGGGATGTCTAAAAGGGAGAAATTTCTTCTAAGCCTTCTGGCCGTGCTATCTACGTCATCAGCTTCTGGGTGTAGGATAGCCGAATCGGCTGCGCAAGGTCGGGCTTTCTAATTGGCCGGGGTCCGGGCAGAATACTCGCCAAAGGACTGGATCTTTTCCCGAAGAAAATCTGCATACCGTATGGATCGATGCGTATCCGGATTCTGCACCAAAGCATCGGGCCGAGGCTCGAAAAAGAAAGGCATACTGATTCTGGATTTATGGGGAGCTCGCACTCGATGCCGTGTGGCTTTAAGCCGGCCGCCGCTTTTATGCTGGAGGAGATCCCCCAAATTCATGACGATGGAATCCTTGCGGGGCGGAACATCGATCCAATTTCCATCGGTCGCCAGTGCTTCCAGCCCACCGGTATCGTCCTGAAATAACAGCGTAATGAATCCCGAGTCCGTGTGGTCCGGGGTCGAATACCGCTGCAATCCGGATTCGTTGATGTCGGAATGCAATCTTGCCGGATAATGGATAATGCGAAATGTGGACATGCCGTCTTCGAAATCGGACGTCATGTCGCTCAACTGCATACTTTCGCAGAGCATCTGCAGTAACTCCATAGCCAGATTAGATAGAGAGGTATGCATTCGAGTAAGTGTATCCTGGAAGTTTCCCTCGGAGGGCCAGATGATGTCTTCAGAAAACGAAGGATCTGGATGTCTGCATTGCCCAAACTCGAATCCTTCTTTTTGCGAGGGATCGCCAGCAATAAGCGGAAAAAAGCCGCGATATGTATTGGAGTTAAACGGATTGAATGCATGGCATGCGTATGTCATCTTTACATCTGCGGGAAGCGCAAAGAATTGTTGTGCAGCATCAAAGCAGGCATCGATGGCGCTGGGCTCCAATGCATTGATCAGAGTGACAAAACCACTTTCGGATGCAGCCTTTGCGATTTCGTCTGCAATATTCGAACGTATTGCTGCGTCAGAGCGGTGCTTCAGGTCAATCACAGGAATCATAAGTTTTCTTCTTGTCACCTTTCGCTTAAGACGAACAATACGGCAAGGGTCTTTTTGAGTGCAATTTCTCTATTATTACCACGACAAAATCATCCTGGAAACTCTGCAACACTGCTTGATTCTACTTTATAGCCTTCCATTTGCTATAGTGCTTGGCGTTGGCACAGGTTTTCTTGTCGCAGATCGTGCCGTGCCGCGTAGCATCGTGCTCTGGGTTTCCAGCGTTATCATGACCATTCCGGGCCTGGCTTTGTTTGGTATTATGGTAGTTTTTCTGGCCCCCGTTCATATGGGAATTGGCGTCGCGCCCGCTGTGGTGGCCATAACTCTATATTCGCTGCTTCCCGTAGTGCGCAATACAACGACGGCGTTAAACTCCGTTGAGCCGTCCGTGATTATGGCAGCAAGAGCCATGGGTATGACGTCGCTGCAAATCCTGTTTCGTATCAAAGCGCCCTTAAGTCTGCCCACAATCATGGCCGGTATTCGCAACGCCATTGTCATGGGAGTCGGTGTGGCGGCCTTTGGTTTTATGGTAGCTGCCGGAGGATTGGGCTACTTCATCTTTTCTGGCATCGGCCGAAGCAACTGGCAGATGGTACTAACCGGGGCAGTGCTCATTTCGGCGCTGGGAGTTGGTCTAAACTATATTTTTCTCATTCTAGAAAGAAGACTGAGCGGGCATGATCGAATTTAAGAAAGTAAGCAAGTCCTTTGGCCAGACGGTGGCCGCCGACGGCATAGACATCACATTTGCCGATGGCGAGATTTCTGTGCTGATAGGTCCTTCCGGTTGCGGAAAAACCACTTTGATGAAAATGATTAACCGTCTGGTGGACCCGGATTCAGGGGATATTCAGATCGACGGTAGATCGGTGCTTTCTCTGGACCCGGTGGAGTTGCGACGATCCATCGGGTACGCAATCCAGGAGGTTGGCCTTTTTCCGCACTACTCTATCTTTGACAATATTGCTCTGGTGCCCAGGCTCCTGAAGTGGCCTTCCATGCGAGTTAAAGACCGGGTGATGGAACTTCTCGACCTGGTAACTCTTGATGAAAGTTACGCGGATCGGTATCCTGCACAGCTGTCCGGAGGGGAAAGGCAGCGAGTAGGATTGGCCCGATCGCTGGCAGCCGACCCTGGAATTCTTTTGATGGATGAGCCCTTTGGCGCCATTGATCCCATCAACCGAAGCACCATTCACAATACATTTCTGAGCATTCAAGAGGAACTAAAGAAAACCATCGTATTCGTAACGCACGATATGAGCGAGGCGGTAAAGCTGGGCGATCGGGTGGCCATTTTACGGGAAGGGCAGATTCTGCAATTCGACACTCCCGAGCAGATTCTTAGCAATCCAGAATCGGACTTTGTGGCGGATCTTCTGGGAAAAGACCGGCGTATTCAAATCCTCAGCCTAAAGCGAAATAGCGAATATGCATCCATGGACGATGTCGTGACCGTTTCCGCAGACGAAGATTCTTTGGCGGTGGCCAGCGCGCTCGAGCAGGCAGGCCAGGCCATAGCTTTTGTCGTAGGCCCGGACGGAAAGTTGCAGAGTCGATACTATCTAGACGGTCAACGGGTAAAGTTTGATGGGCGCCCGCTGCATCTGGATCGAAAAATGGATCTACGCGAGACGCTTTCGGTAATGCTGGAAACCGGGGAGCGAATGCTTCCCGTCACTGGAAAACAGCGCACCTTTCTGGGGGTCATCCGTCTGGAGCGACTGGTGGAAGAGGTAGCCCGGTTATGACGATCGAAGGACTGCTCGGGTATGGACTGGAAAATACGGACCGGGTGGCCCTCCTTTTATTGCAGCATGTGGAGCTTTTCGCAGTGTCTATGCTGCTTGCCATTGCCACTGGACTTATCTTGGGCGCATTGATTGCTTCGCCGCGTTTTCACCGACACGCATCGGCGGTGCTGTCTGTACTGTCGGCGACACAGGCTGTTCCGCCGGTGGCTGTTATTGCCCTGGCATTTCTATTTGCAGGAATTGGGGCATTGCCGGTCATTCTGGCACTATATCTATATGGAATCGTTCCCGTCCTTTTTAATACTGTTTCCGGTTTAACTTCGGTGAGCGAATCGGTGATCCGGGCCGGACGTGGAATGGGTTTAACCGAGATGCAGATTCTTTTTCGCATTCAATTTCCCATAGCAGGCTCGGTAATTATGGCAGGAATCCGAAGTGCAGCGACTATTAACATTGGAGCCGCGACCATCGCATCCATAATTGGAGGTGGTGGGCTGGGTGATTTGATCTTTATGGGACTGAAACTGTACCGCATCGATATGATTTTCACCGGCGCCATCTTATGCGCCCTTCTGGCCCTTTTTGTCGACGCCATCCTGGCCTCTATCGCGCGATCAATGAACCGATGGAGCGCAGCATGATGTGGCAGCCGCAGTCGGATCAACCCGGGTGTCGAGCGCGACCCGGAGCGGCAATGTCCCTGACCATTGCTTTCCTATTTGTATCTTCCTGTCTTCGCGGACCAAACACAGTGGCTATAGGATCCAAAGCATTTACAGAATCGTTCCTAATGAGTACGATGGCTGCCTTACTTCTCAAAGAGAACGGTTACACGATTCTGGAGCGCTTTGGCGTAGGCAGTATGATAGCTCGGCAGGCATTGCTTACCGAGCAGATAGATCTTTATCCTGAATACACCGGCACAGCCTACACTCTTTATCTCCAGCAAAGCGGCCGATTGTCGGGGCACAAAATGTATGAGGCGGTGAAATCTCTCGACCGAAACAATGGGGTGGTATGGCTGGATCGCACCCGCGTAAACAATACCTACGCACTCGCTGTCCGAAACATAGACAAGAAGAAGATTGGTAAGACTTTGAGTGATCTTTCGCGCTATAACCGAATCCATCCAGGGGAGTTGACCTTTGGCATCGATCATGAGTTCTACGAGCGACCGGACGGTTTTAAAGCCATGGCCAGGGCCTATGGATTGAAACTACAGCCCTCCCAGGTGCGCACGATGGAAATCGGTTTGAGCTTTGAATCCATCGCACGGGGACAGATCGATGTGGCCATGGTCTATTCCACCGATGGCAAGCTAAAGAAGTACGATCTGGAAGTACTGGAGGACGATCTGCATTTTTTTCCGGTGTACCATGCATGCTTTACCATGAATGAACCTGCATTGAGCCAGCATCCGGACATTCCGGGAATTCTAAAGCCTCTTTCCTTAAGCCTCGATAATGCCACGATGCAGGAACTGAACTTCCGCGTAGACGGACTCGGAAAGCCTGCTTTTGTGGTGGCGCAAAACTATCTTCGCAGAAAGGGATTTCTGTAGCGATCGACAGGTTTGTTCCGTTTTCAGAGGAACTTCCAGATGAAATGGCAGGGCCCGATCCATCGGACTATCGGCTAACCTTTCGCACAATCAGATAGAACAAGACAAAAGCGGAAGCCATCATGTAATGCTGCAGGTCGTTTAATCCGGTTTTGTCCAGATCTATGCCGCCGGAAGCAAGCGCCTGTCCCACCAGGCCTTTTAGCGCCGAAGAAGCGAGAAACAGAAGCGCCAGAAGCGTAAAGGCCGCAACGGTTCGGTTCTTGCGAAATTGGAGCAACCCCAGAATGAGGATAGTCAGAATAGCGGGACCCTGCAGCAACATACCGTACCAACCGGGCAGGCCGGCCAGGAGACCCACAAATAGCGCCGCCGAAGCAACTATTAAAATCAAAAATGCAACCTGGGCCTTCTTTCCTTCATAACTTTGCAGAATGGCAAAGACCAGTCCAATGACTCCCATAGTTGTACCGGCATAAAAAAAGAAACTGCTGATCGGAGTGAATGTATCAAAGCCGGCGAATCGCAGACTTCCGGTAATTGCGGTCAGACCGATCAATGCAGGAAATAGATGCCATCTTAACTGCAGGGCTCGGTCCGCAATCCTTCGGTTCCCACCAAAGATCCAGAGCAGAGAAGATAAAAACAGGATGAAGTCGCTAATCGAATTGCTGATGGCCATGACAAAACTAACACCGTGTCAGTTTTTTGGTCAACAACTACTTGCTCTTACCCATCTTTGCAAGCTTTGGCTGAATCACAAAGATGCAGTACGGATTTCCGGGATTCTGGTTGAAATAGTCCTGATGGTAGCCTTCGGCCGGGTAAAACTTTTCCAGCGGTTCGATCTGAGTGACTATCGGATCTGGAAAGTCTTTTTGCGCCGCCGCCAGCGACTTCTGGGCCCGATCCTTTTGTTCTTCATCGTGGAATAGAATGATGGAGCGGTATTGGGTTCCTACGTCGTTACCCTGTTTGTTCAGAGTAGTAGGATCGTGCATTTTCCAGAAAGCATCCAGAATTTCATCGTAGGAAATGGTCGATGGGTTGAAAGTCACCTGCACCACTTCGGCATGCCCGGTTTTACCGGTGCATACCGAGCGATAATCCGGGTCCGGAACATGCCCGGCTGCATAGCCCGAAACCACAGATTCCACGCCTTCCATTCTTTGAAATACGGCTTCCAGACACCAGAAGCATCCACCGCCCAGGGTTGCAACTTCGCTCATGGGCTACAGTTTAGGAAGGCAACGGGGAGTCGGATAGTAGAAATTGATTCTTTAGCCATAGAGCGCTGGCGACGTTGGGAATGAGCAAGAACCACGTTCCGAATGGAGCGAGCACAAAACCAGCGATGGGCCCCGGCAGCACCACGCCAACTAGCATGGTAATGGATAGAGCGCCCAGCGGAGAAAATACCACGAACCAGCGTGGAAAGGAAGTTCGGCCGCTCAGCACTCCCACCGCATGCCAGATAGTGCCTGCATAAAGAGCAATCATCGCGGTAAGATCCCCCACAACGAAATGTTCCATAATAAACCGCTGTGCCTGGGCAAAGAATACCGGGTCCTGGCTTCCTGCTACGGAGCGGGCCTGTTCCAGTACGCTCAAAAAGGCCCAGCCAGCATGCTGGATTCCGCCAATCATCAGAACTGCGTAGGTAAGCAGCAAGATAGGTATATGCGCCAGCCATTTACCGGCACGACGCATACCAACAAACCAGTTGAAGTAAGTAAGCGCGTACAGCGGATAAAGCCAACCTGCAGTCTGTCCCATCATCAGTAGCCAGTGGGGCCGGCCATCGGCCGTCTGGATCGCGTTTAGGACGGCAGGCGAAAAGTAGTCCAACCCTGATAGCTGCGCCGAGTAGCCGTAAATATAATCGCAAACTCCATTCCACAATATTAGAATTGTGATGATTACGCCGGTGAAAAACAGCGCCGAATGATTGTTGATCGAGAGCTTTGTAATGCCTCGGTCCGAGTCCTCTGAATGGTTCATTGTTCTCTCCTCCTTGCCAGAAAGGCCGCCAGCATTAGATATAGGAATGCTGCATAGGCCAGGATATTGCCAATATGGCTATAGATCGTATCGATCCGACGGGCGGGCAGCGACGCGATTAGTATGTGGTCGCTATTTCCAAAATCCGTCATTGCTGCGCGAATCTGTCCGTAATTGTCGAATCCCATGGAAGTAGCTCCATTGGCCGGGCGAATCAACGAAAAGCCTCCTTCGATGGCTGGCAGACGCGCCATCAAGGTATGCCTTCGCAGCATGCCCCTCCAGTCCAATCCCGGGAGCGCTACCAGGTCCGTTCCAAGCTTCGCATGATCCAGGGGCATTTCCGGAAAATCGTAATCGTAGCAAATAGCGCCTGCGAATGTTGCATCGTTTGCGCGAATGGCCTGGAGCTCATCAGTGCCTTGCAGGCTTCCTTCGCCCGGTACGGGATGATGTTTGAAATAAGACTGTACAACTTCTCCGCTGGCATTGACCCAGGTTATCTTGTTTTCAAAGCGATACTTTGTCTGGTTCTCTTCCGGCAATACAGCGTAGGCGGCGGCGATGGTTATTTTGTTTGCTTTCGCAATTCCAGATATTCGTTCCATCAAGTTGGCTTCGCCGCTCCGGGAGACGATGGTCGATCCTTCGCCCCATACGACCAGGGAGGCTCCCCGTTTGGCTGCCGTTCGAGTTTTTTCCAGCAGTTGATCCGTCATTTTTAAAACATTGTCGCTTCCGGGATTCGGAAGATTTCCGTCGAATTTGTATCCGGAGGTTATCGCCGCGGCGCGAATGTGCGGACCTTGCGGCACATGGTCCAGACGCAAATCTCCAAATACATTCAATGCAATGAATACGGCAGCGAACAGGGATATCGATCGCCCCAGGAGTTGCAAGCTTCGCTGATACCAGAGTTCGGCCAGTAATACGGCCCCCCATGCTACCATCGCAGATATTCCCAGAAATCCAACGATCGAGGCGGTTTGTAGAAGCGGAAGGTTGTATAGCTGCGTGTTAGCCAGCGATCCCCAGACTCCCAGGGGCGAATAGAATGCCTGCAAGTATTCGGCGGCCACTATTAGCGCCGGGAATGCAGCGATATAGATTCGACGACTAACATTACGTTGCAGGTAGCCCCAGAGAATAAAGACCAGGAAATACCGAATGCCGGTGAAGGATCCGCTCAAGATCGCAAATGGAACGGAGAACATGATCGGTTCGGAAGCTGCCTTGAGTAGGGTAAGGATAGAACCTACTAGAAGTGTGCCTCCCAGTAGCGCCAGGTGCCGACCCCGAGAATAAAATCGAATGAAGAGCAAGAAGGGCACAGGCATCAACCATGCAAATACTCCGGCGCTTCCGCGCATATCCGAGAGCAGCATCAAGACCAGACCAATACACAGAAGCGCCGATGCCGGGATACGGTTCTTGAAATCCATTTCGCTTGGA
>JAGRNC010000103.1 GCA_020440935.1 Leptospiraceae bacterium
CAAGTCCGGCGCTTAGAGAAGAGTTCTATAGGATCCAGAACGACGACGAGTACCGTAGGGAAATCAAGGAGCGAATCATGCACCATCCATCGGTGCTCGCCATTGCGGAACGGATTGATGTTGTAGAGCATTGCGGAGGCATTAAGGCGCCGATTACGCTCATTCATGGCGATCGGGACAATGTCATACCTCCGGCAGAATCCAGGCTATTGTTTGATAAATTGCGGAATCGCTTACCCTGTAAGCTTTGCATCACTCCCTTGATTAGCCATGGAACCGTGCAGTACGGAATCGACGTGCCCTTACGTGTGCATCAAGTGACCAGCTCCATTGCATTTTTCTTGAGAAGTCTGGACCGGAATGGATAATCCCACAATGCTTTGTAGACTCAGGAGTGTAGCGGGCGGCTACCGGTTTGCATAAATCGAAAGTAATCTTCGAGGATTGTACCGTGGTCAAATACCAGGGTATGGTTTCTGGCCGATTGCTCGTCCACTGTTAAGACCGATTTGGCATCGTCGCCGGCCACAGGATTGCCCGTGGCGCTGGCCAGAAATACAATAGAGATTGTATGTTTGCGGGGATCTCTGGACGGATCCGAGTACACGTAGAATAAATCGTCCAGCACTACAGAAAGAGATGTTTCTTCCATTGCTTCGCGGACAGCAGCGTTCTCTACGGTTTCTCCCTCATCCACAAAACCGCCAGGAAGGGCCATTCCATGGGGTTCATTTTTTCTTTCGATTAGTACCAATCCGGCAGGCGTGCGAATGATTAGATCGACTGTTGGAACCGGATTGCGGTATTCCATTATTTCTTTTCTGGATCGGTCACTTTGAGACGCACTTTGGTCTTCCAGGGGCGATAGGGAGCCAGAGCTTCCATGCGTTTTTCCGGAACATAGAAGATCCGCTCACCGTATTTTACGATGATACCTTTGTAATGGGCGAATCGAGTCTGATGATCGATCAGTCCTACCTCTTCCACGGCATTCCAGTTTTCACAGGTCTTTAACACCGGCACATGCCGCAGATGTAACTCACGAATTGTACCATTCTTCACTGAGTCACGGAGAACCTTTTCCCATTCCATACCGGGTTACACTGATGCCCTTGCTGCTATTTTGTAAAGTAATTTAGAACCGGGTTCCGGGCTGCGGTGGCTTCATCGATTCGGGTCACAAAAGCCCTTTGCGGAGACTGCGTCAGAGTCTCATCTCCGGCAAGCATTCGACCGGCAATATCCTTCATCACAGCTGCAAAATGATCCAGGGTTTCGGGAGCTTCCGATTCCGTGGGCTCAATCATCATAGCTCCGTGGACGCTGAGAGGAAAGTACACAGTGGGTGGATGGTACCCATAATCGATCAAAGCTTTGGCCAGATCCATGGTGGAATAACCGGTCTTCTTCTGTTTCGCATCGCTAAACACTACTTCATGCATGCTATCGTTGTCGGATGCCACCTGGAAATCGTTCTCCAGCGCATGGCGAACAATGTTTGCATTTAGCACTGCATGCTCGGCGATTTGACCCATCTCGCTACCGTGGCTTCGAATAAAAATGCAAGCTCTGAGCAGAACGCCAAAATGTCCAATACCAGATTTCATTCTTCCAATGCTTTTGGGAGCGCTCTCCAATACATATTGATCCTTCTTCTCAACTTGCGGACCAGGAAGAAACTCCTTCAATCGATCGGAAACTACCACGGCAGCTCCGCCAGGACCGCCGCCCCCGTGGGGAGTGGAGAATGTTTTGTGCAAATTCAAATGGCTCACATCGACGCCCATCTTACCCAGTGAGGCCTGCCCGATGATGGCGTTGTAATTGGCTCCGTCCATATAGAGAAGCGAATCATTTTCATGCAGCAGGTCTGCAATGGCACGAATGTTCTTTTCGAATACTCCCACGGTATTCGGATTTGTAATCATCAGTCCGGCCACCTCGGGTCCCAGATTGGCCTTTAAATCTTCCAGATCCAGGAGGCCCTGGGCCGTGGACTTCAATTCTTTCACATCGTAACCCGCAAGTGTGCAACTGGCAGGGTTGGTTCCATGAGCGCTATCCGGCACAAGAATGATCTTTCGATTTTCGCCTTTTGCTTTATGGTATGCCTGCATCAAAAACAATCCGGTGAGTTCGCCGTGGGCGCCGGCCGCGGGCTGTAAAGTAACCGCAGGCATATCGGTAAGCTGGCAAATCATGGTTTGCAGTTCGTACACTACGGAGAGAACGTCTTGCGCATAACGCGGAGGCAGGGAAGGGTGCGCATCGCGAAAGTGCGGAAGCGCTGCAATTTCCTCGTTTATGCGAGGATTATACTTCATACTGCAGGAACCCAGAGGATAAAGATTCAGATCGATCCCGTAGTTCCAGGTAGAAAGCCTTGTAAAATGTCGTACCACCTCGGGTTCGCTCACTTCGGGCAGATGGATATCGTCTGCATCGCGCAGTAGATCTCCTACGATTTCATGCTCAAGATTTGCATCATCTTCGGGAAAACTGAATCCGATGCGACCTGGATGCGAGCGTTCGAATATGAGTGGTTCCTCATAGACCTGGCTGTTACGCGTTACGGACAGGTTCTGGATTCGGGTTTCGTTGCCAGTATTTGTAAGCTCTTCGGTTAGCATTTTTTCCTCTAAAAATAGGGCTTTGTAGTACTATGGCCCGGGCCTATTTGCAGGCCGCCTTGATCGAAAGTACCCAGTTTCTTACGATTTCCGGGCTCATGGTTTCATTGAATGCGCAGAGTAAGGTATTTGGACCTGCCACAGTTCCGCAGGCAATCTTAGATGCCTGAATACAGCGATCGAACACCACCTCTGCTGCTACGGGCGTTTCCACCAGAAATTCATTGAAAATGGGCGAATCGGGATGGTGCAGCTTAAGATCGCTCTGTTCGCGCAGCAATTGGCGACCGAGTGCGGCAAATCGCGCGCTTCGCTCGGCGGCCCGGCGCAGACCTTTCTTTCCTAGAGTTTCCAGATAGATTGTGCAACGTAGCGCCATAAGACCCTGGTTGGTGCATATATTTGAAGTAGCTTTTTGACGACGGATATGCTGCTCACGGGCCGCCAGTGTCACTACAAAAGCCCTTCTTCCATCCATGTCTTTGGCCTCGCCGATCAATCGACCGGGAAGGTTTCGCATATGCTTTTGCGAAGTGCCAATAAAACCAAGCCACGGTCCGCCATAGGAAAGCGGCACTCCAAACGATTGCGCTTCGCCGCAAACAATGTCTGCGCCCAGGCTACCCGGGGAGCGAAGCAGCGCCAGCGACATGGCCTCGGTAACGGTAACGATAACAAGAATGTCCTTCTCCTGGGCAACAGCCTTCACAGCCGCAATATCTTCCACAATGCCCGAGTAGTTGGGCGATTGAATTACTATGGCCGCGGTGGAATCATCAATGGTTGCGCGTAGCGATTCCAGATCCAGCTGGCCGGTGGACCCGGTTGCTACCATTGCATGATTGAAAATGCCGCCTTCGGAATAGGTTTCCAGTGTTTCCAGGTATTCGGGATGGATGGCATCGGAGAATAGAACCTTATCTTTGCGCTTTACGCGCACAGCCATCATGGCTGCTTCGATCATTGCTGTGGAACCGTCATAGAGCGATGCATTGGATACTTCCACGCCCATGAGGTCGGCCATCATGGACTGGAATTCAAACATCGCCTGAAGTGTTCCCTGGCTCACCTCCGGCTGATACGGAGTATAGGCAGTGAGGAACTCGCCCCTGGAGATAAGAGGATCAATAATGGAGGGGATATAATGGAAATGTCCATTTCCTCCCATAAAATTGTGTACGATCCCTGGATCTTGATTTGGTGCATATTCGCGACGGATTTCGATTTCGGAGGCCGGGGCTGGCAAATTTGCATCGGTCCGTACCCTTAATTCTTCCGGGATGGAACGAAAAAGGTCGGCCGGGCCTGAAAATCCGATGGATTCTAGCCGCTGGCGCTCCTGATCGGGGGAAATAGGAAAATATTTCAATTTTGCTCTCCTGAAAAGGGGCTGTCATATCAAGATATCAAAAAGTCTCGATATGAAAATCATTTTTGCCGCGCTGGCGCTGCTGGCCAGCAATTTTTCGGGCAAGGTCTGGGGGTAGCAGAATTTACGACATAATACACGAGATGACCGGCGATTGCCCGGAGGGCGCGGTGTCGGAGGGCGGCGAAATAGGTAGAGCGGGCGAATCCCGGCGAAGATGGGAGCTGCGGCGCCGGAATACTTCCGGCTGGCATACTCATACAAAGAATCGAAAGAGATGGGGGCCGATTATTGGTCCAGAGAGTCGACGAATGTCTTGTAAGCCGCGGCATCCATCAGTCCATCCAACTGGCCCTGATCAAATTCTTCCATTTTAATAAGCCAGGAGCCGTAGGGATCTTTATTCACTTTTTCAGGGCTGGCCAGCACGTCGTCATTTACGCCGGCTACCTTTCCTGCGATGGGCGCGTACAGATCTTCCGCAGCTTTTACCGATTCGATGGTACCAAAGCTATCGCCCTGGCCGACGCTATTACCCTGTTCCCGCACCTCTACGTAGACTATGTCCCCCAGCGAATTCTGGGCATAATCTGTTACTCCAATCAGAACGGCGCCATCAGATACCTGAGCCCATTCATGATCTTTCGTATATTTGAGGTTATCGGGAATATTTGACATTTGAATCTCCAAAGATGGCTTATGTTCCACATTGTGTTGTGGGCATAATCTGTAAATCGACTTAACGGTCGGACTTCTTCTTTCCGGCGGTGCCCTTTACAAAGGGGCCATCTACTATAGTAATCGGCACCTTCTTTCCTCGAATCTCCACAGAGGGATCGGAAAGATCACCTTCCACCAGCGCCGTTCCGATGCCCTTCTTTAGAACGGGAGAATGAGAGCCGCTCACGACAGCGCCCACTCGGGCATCTCCAGAAAACAAGGTATACCCTTCGCGAGGGATGCCCGGGCCATCCAGTGTGAAGCCCAGAATCGTTCGGCTGGTGCCTTCCGATTTCTGCTTCAGTAATTTGTCCATTGCGAAGCAGGGCACTTCTTTTTCTTTAACAATCCAGCCAATACCACTTTCTACCGGGCTAAGCTCCTCGGACAATTCGTGTCCGTATAGAGGATAACGAGCTTCCAGTCGCAGGCTGTCCCGCGCGCCCAGTCCCACCGGCAACGCAACTTTGTCATCGTGAGGCTGCAACAGTAAATCCCAGAGTAGGACTCCTGTCTTCGCATCGCTCAGGATCTCGAAACCATCTTCGCCAGTGTAGCCGGTTCGGCTGATTGTAATGGCGGCTCCATTGTATGAAATGTCCTTAAACGCAAAGTAACCAACATCTGAGAGGTCCTGATTCAGGCATCGCGACAGAATGGATTCTGCCTCGGGACCCTGAATGGCGATCAGATGCCAATGATCGCTTTCATTGACAACATTAGCCGAAGGAAAATTCGTCTTCGCATATTCGCTGATAGCTTCAAAGACTTTCTCTGTATTGGAGGCGTTTACAATGATGAAGTATTCTTCATCGCCTCTGCGAAAGATTGTGACATCATCGCGAAGACCGCCCGATTCATTTAACACCGCATTATAGCGTATTTTGCCCTGTTTTAGGTCCTGCACGCGATTGCAGCACATTGTCTCCAGTAGCGTACCGGCCTCTGCTCCGGTTACCCGCAATTCTCCCATATGCGAAACGTCAAATAGGCCGCAATATTCGCGTACTGCATTGTGCTCGGCTATAATGGAAGAATACTGAACTGGCATTTCCCATCCGGCAAATGGGACCATTCGGCCATTATGTTCCTGGTGCCAGTTGTGCAGCGGAGTCTGTTTCAGAGGCATAATGCAGGGTTCTGAGGCCACTCTGGGACGCAATTAAAAAAGCCGGCGGGCAAAGATGCGCAAGTTAAGTAATACGTAGTAAATTTCTGTGCCTATCTGGCCTGTCCTGGCTTTTTTGCTTTGACTGCGAACGCCGATCGATATACATAGCCTCCTCTGGATCTTGGTTTCTCAGCGAAAGGGCCGGTGGACCGTGGGCATTTATCCACGGCCGTGGATAATACCAAAACACTGCTGCTTTCGAAAGAGGCCATGCGATAAATAAAAATTAGCAGTATTAATGTGAATAATATAAAATATACATCGAATGTATGCGACGTTGGGGCTGCAGCGATCGTTTCTGTCGGGGAGCAGGGGCGAATCGGCGGCAATAGCGCCTGGAGGATGCGAAGGGCGTTTGAGAGTTACAGAACAAAAAGAAATAAGGGAACGGTGGAACAAATTACTATGCATCAGAAGGGCAATCGCACAGTAGTGGTTATGGATGAGCAGGAGGATCCCGAGGCCAGAAGCGGCAATTGTAGCAGTTGTGGGCAGGCCGGGGTGAGAACCTACCAGTATGGAATGTGTCGCTCCTGTTTGGCCGCCAGGCTGAAGGGAATGCAGGAATTCATTGATGAGCAGAGGAAGGAGATTTTCGGGGATCGCTAGTGTTCTGGCGGTTCTATTTCTAGGCTTTCATTGTGAAGCTATTGACCGGGCCCGCCCCAGAACCATGTTCGGGGAAGGTCTGGAAAGTGGCGGATCCGATGGAGTTAAAGTCTATCTAAATGCGGGAGTTCTAACCCATAAATCGGAAAAGCTTTATCCGCGAGAGGATGTCCAGAGGCTCCTGGATGGAGCGGCTGCAAAGTTAGAACAAAAATACGAGGGACTTTCCTTTCATTTTATCCTGGATCAATCTCAGGATCTTGAATTTGTCACCGGCCGAGCCCTTCGAAAAACCAATCTAAAAATCAGTCCATTCGCGCTCCGCGAAGGTCTGGAAAGAGCAAATGCATATCTACGCGAAATCGCGGTAGCGCCATTCGTAGATATTGCGCGCTCGGCCCTGTTACGCAACACAGGTTCCCTGAGTATAAGTCTTCCACAAAATGCACAAAATGGTGCCACGGATTATGTATTCCGCGATGCAGAGAATCTTCTGGAGGGATGGCTGGGCGCGGATTGGAGCCAGAAATGGCCGGAGCTTGCGGTTTACAACTTCCTCAGTTATTGGCAGAGTTACTCCTCTGAACAAATTCACTATGATGTAATCCTCACCGATGCCAGTATCCTGCCAGATTCGGCCTGGAATATAAACAATGGAGCCAGGAAATCGGATTACTACCTGCTTCCTGCGCCGGGCCGGGCCGCCCTGGATCGCATTGCGCTTGTGGTTTCTTTGAACGGAGTTGCAGGTAGTGATTCAAATCAGGCCGCATTGGTGGAAGGTCTGGAGCATCTTATTCTACCAACGATGGAAGACGAAGCCATCGGAATGGATTGGGGGCAACGTCGCATGATACTCAAGGTGTTGCATCGCTTCTATAATAAAGGGAAAAAAGATGCCTGTCCGGACTGGAATCTTTCGTCGTATAACTATGTAGAGCCAGTGGCTAACCTGAGTCCCCCTCTCGGGTCCCTACTTACAGAAAATCGCTACAATCTTGATCGGCTCTGCAATTGAGGTATTAAATGTCAAATCGAATCGGAGTAAACTTGCTTCGAGTATCTTACATCGTTGTTATTCTGTTGCTTTCTTCCTGTACCAGCGGCGGCAGCAGTACCGGAAATAGTTGTGATGCGTCGGGCCGGGATTACATAAGTCGCGATGTGCAGCGGTGCGCCGTAATGCGCTTTAAGTGCGACTCGGCTTCGCAAGCGTTTTCTGATCAATGTGGCTGTGGTTGTGAACGCATTAAAGAGCGACCGGTTTCACAGTTTACGCAATGCGGACCATCTTCGCGCAACGCCGATGCATGCATCCAGATCTACAAACCTGTGTGCGGCTGGAAGGCAAATCCCGACCATTGCTTTTCGTCCAACTGCAAATCTTCCTACGCAAATTCTTGCTTTGCTTGCGCCGATGAACATGTGGTGGGCTATACATCGGGGGCATGTCCGAATTAAAGACTTTCAAGCGCTCTAAATCC
>JAGRNC010000104.1 GCA_020440935.1 Leptospiraceae bacterium
GGTGCTGGAAAGCCATCACCAGACACTGGATCACACTCCCATTCCGCTGATTGACTTCATAGATTTTTTAGGCAAGCCTGGCTCTACTGCCGATCTCCGGGAATTTCTGAATTCTTCGAGGAAGACTAACATTCGTAAAGTCTGGCCCACATTCTATCACCTGGCCATGGAGGACTTCCATCCTGGAAAGAAGGTGCCGGTGCTGGACGTTGCAGGAAAAATCATTGGCCATGCGTCGAATGAGTTTTTGCAGCAAGTACGATGGGAAGGTAGCGGTGTCGCTCTTGACGGAACAAAGTATCATTATTCGGGCCGGCCCGGAAGGTACGAGAAATACAATCTACGGTGGGGATTTGGCGCCGGCTACAACTACCAGGTATTCGCCTATCGAACCATTGCTGTCAATTTCGCAGGACTTTGCCGACATCTCCCGCAGATTCGAGGCTGCAACAAGGCGCGCTTGATCGGCCTTCTTGTCTACATTCCAGAAATTGCAGATCGTAAGATTCGCATGCCCGGGGGCGAAGTCCACGATGGCTATTTTTGTATTACCGATACCGGTTCCCCCTATTACATCCGCGAAGATCGAATCGATATGTTTGTAGGCACGCATGGCGGCGGAAATCCGTATTTGCCGGCACAGAGACAGGGGAATGCATTTATCGAAGGCGGAATCAAGAATTTGGTGCCCTCCGATTGGCAGGTCTGGACCGAAGATAATAAAAGAGTCTGGTGCGATCTATCGCTGGCCGAGGCGGGCAAATGCACCATCGATTACCGAAACACGGCTCCCGAAAAAGCACTCACCATCCAGGCGGTATTTGATCCGCAGGGCGCTCCGGTTCGCTGCAAAAAGAATCCCTGAAGTTACCCATAGCCTCTGCCATGCGCTTCGGAAACGCCCAGAGGAAGCGCCAATTCTCTTAACGAAAGTCCGTCCCGATTGATCAACATCAAGGAATCGAACCAGGGTCCGTAGTATCCTTATCTCATCTTGCAAAGCCGCAGGCAGATTTCTGCGCTGCGAAATGCAGGGGAGGTAATTCGATGAAATACGTACGATGGATAGCCATGATGGCCCTGGCGACCGCCTTAGCGATGCCCGGATGTCGTAAGGACAATGGGAATAGTCAGGAAGGGTCCGATGAGCAATCGGCTCCGGCCGATCCAATGAAAAACAAAGGCATTGGACCTATCAGCAGCCTGGAATTGGCAGCGATTGATCCGTCCCTCGCGCAGAAGGGGGCAGGGTTGTTCGAAATCAAATGTTCTTCCTGTCATAAACTGGATGAGCGACATGTGGGTCCTGCTTTGCGCGATGTAACAACCCGACGTTCTCCCGAATGGATCATGAACATGATCCTCAATCCCCAGGAGATGATTGAGAAAGACCCGATCGCGGAAGATCTATTCGCCACTTTCATGACTCCCATGGCGAATCAGAATCTTACCCAGGACGAGGCGCGCGCTGTTCTGGAATATTTGCGCAGCGAGGCCGGCAAATGATGTCGAACCCTTTACGCAGTTTAAAAAAATCTTTCGTTCAGTTTGGAGGAAAAAGATGAAACCAGATAAAGCACTTCGTGCGATCCTGCTTTCCGCGGCGCTGGGCCTTTCAGCGGTCGTTGCGGGTTGCGGCGATGCGGGTTCGGGAGGAATCCTGGCCAGCGATGCGGCCGAAAAGGTCTATGTTGCTCCGGGCGATCATGACAAAATCTATTGGTTTATGTCGGGTGGCTTTAGTGGGCAAATGACAGTACACGGCATTCCCTCGGGTCGACTGATAAAGACGATTCCTGTATTCTCGGTATTTCCTGAGAATGGCTACGGTTTCGAAGAAGAAACCAAAGCAATGTTGATGACTTCCCAGGGAAGTCTTCCCTGGGACGATTCGCACCATCCGGAGCTCTCCAAAACCAAAGGGAAGGATGACGGTCGCTGGATATTTATCAATGCTAACAATACTCCGCGTATTGCTCGTATTGATCTGTCTACTTTCGAAACCGTAGAAATCATAGAGATCCCGAACAGTGCGGGTAACCATGCATCGCCTTTCTTAACCGAAAACACCGAGTACATTATGGCCGCCACTCGATTCTCGGTGCCCATTCCACAGCAACCTTTGCCCATCGAAAGTTACGGGGATGGAAAATTCAATGGAACTCTGTCGTTCATCAAAGTGGACGGTAAGACCGAGTCCAACAAGAAGTTGAGTATCGATTTTCAGATTCTTGTTCCTGGCTTTGATTATGACCTGTCGCATTGCGGAAAGGGGCCATCCCATGATTGGTGCTTCTTTACCTCATACAATACGGAACAGGCCTACAAGATGATAGAGGTGGAAGCTTCCAAGAATGACAAAGACTACATTTTGGCGGTAAACTGGGTCAAGGCAAAGGAATGCGTGGATCAGGGAAAAGCCAAGCCATTCACTGGCGAGTATAGACACAATTTCCACGAAGAAAATATGCCTGCGGTGTCGGTGCGCGAAAACGGAGTGCGTCTATTGCATCCGAAGGATTGCCCGGGCACCATGTTTTATCTTCCCACTCCGAAAAGCCCCCATGGCGTCGATGTGTCTCCGGATGGAAAATACATCGTTGCCGGAGGCAAGCTTGCCACAGTCATCCCGGTTCACTCCTTCGAGAAATTTCTAAAAGCAACCACAGATAAGAGCGCAGTTGAAACAACTGTATTTAACATTCCGGTGCTGAAATACGATGCTACCATCGCCGGCGAAGTGGAAGTAGTGAAATCCAAGCACTGCATGGGTCCATTGCATACCGAGTTTGATGGTAAAGGCTATGCCTACACCTCCTGCTTCTTGAATAACCAGATCCTTAAGTGGAAGCTGGGAACCTGGGAGCCGGTGCAGGACATCCCTGCCTATTACAACATTGGCCATCTAAGCATTGTGGGCGGAGATTCTGCCGAACCATATGGAAAATACATGGTTTCGCTGAACAAGATCACAAAAGACCGCTACCTTCCGGTGGGCATGGAAATGTCTCATGCGGCGCAACTGTATGATATCAGCGGCGACAAGGTAGAGATGCTTCTGGATTTCCCCACAATGGGCGAGCCGCACTATGCGCAGGCCATACCTGCAGACCTGATTAAGGATAAGTCTGCACGATTCTTTCGGCTGGAAGACAACAAGCATCCTCGTGCGATTAAATCAGAAAATCAGGCAAGAGTGGAACGCAATGGCAACGAATTGCATGTTTACATGACAGCTATCCGTTCGCATTTCAAGCCCGATACCGTGGAAGCACGAGTTGGCGATCGAGTATTCTTCCATGTTACGAACATTGAACAGGATTTCGATATTCCTCATGGTTTTGCCATCTATGGCGCGAACCTGCCCAATATCCTGATCATGCCAGGTCAGACCAAGACCGTGGTGTTCGATGCTCGAAAACCGGGAGTATTCCCATTCTACTGCACAGACTTCTGTTCGGCGCTCCATCAGGAGATGCAACAATACATCAGGGTCGTTCCCTGAGTTAGTTCACCGGCGCGCTCGTTGGCGCGCCGGGATTTCTTTCGCGAAGAGGAACGAAAAATGGAAAAGATTAAAAACAGAAATCGCATGCTGGTCGCTGTTGTGGCGGTAATGATGCTGTTGGTATACTTCGTGCCCATCTGGCAGGTGAATCTGAAAGCTCCTATGTATCCGGAAGGTCTGGGAATGCATATCTGGCTTTATAACGTGACCGGCAGCGAGGAGTTCGATCTGCGAAACATCAATCTGCTCAATCACTACGTTGGAATGAAGGAAATCCACAAATCCATGTTTCCCGAGTTTCTGGTATTGCCGTACGTTATGGCCTTCATGATCCTGGGCGCCATCATAACATTAATTTTCCCCCGTCGATTCATGGTACATCTTGGGCTGGGCAATCTCGTGCTCGTTGCAGCGGCCGGACTTTTCGACTACTATCAATGGGGCTACGATTACGGACATAACCTGAAAGAGGGGGCGCCGCTGGTAATACCCGGCATGGCCTACCAACCACCGCTTCTGGGGTGCAAGGAGCTGTTGAATTTTGTGGCATGCAGCTGGCCGCACTGGGGCGGCTGGTTGCTTGTTGCCTGTGGATTGCTTCTTGTCTACATCGTTGTCGACGAATATCGTTTCATGCGTCGGCAGAAAGAATCCGTGTAGAGATTCTGCTGCATCGCTCAGGAGGAACATATGAACCGGTCTTACAGAATTAGATTCGGCGCCTTGGGGCTCATGTTCGCAGTGGCATCGATGCTGGTTCCGGCATGCGCCCAGGAAGGCCCCGAATCTTTTCCTGCTAACAAGTATCAGTGCGAACATTGTCGCATGGGCATAGTGGATCTCCGATTTGCAGTGCAGGCCATTTCCGAGCACGGCAAGAGGCACCGATTTGACTCCATTGATTGCTTCTATGCATGGAAGGAACATTCCGATTCGAGTATGAAGCAGATCTTCGTGGCCGACTTTGACAATCCCGGTCATTGGATTCCGGGCGACCGGGCGCATTATCTGTCCTCCGGGGAGCGTCCATCGCCCATGGGCGACGTATCGGCCTATGCATCGGATGAGAAGGTAAATCGGGCACTGGAAGCAGTGAAAGGCAACGGTCAGATTATAGACTATTCCGATCTGGCAGAATTCATAAGATCGAAAAGCCCCGAGCATAAGAACAGAAATCGTGAGCGAAACCAATGAATTTCTGGAAGCTACATGCCATCCTGTTTCTTCTAATTCCCGTATCGGGTCTTCGGGCCGATACAACGGAGCTGGATGTTTGCTCGGACTGCAATTATCGCACGGTTTCCGAGGCTGTGCAGCAGGCCGTTCCAGGAAGTGTGATAGTCGTTCATGCTGGTTATTACCCGGAAGGCACCATCGAAATCGACAAATCGATTACTATTCGGGGTGAGGGCCAGCCCATCATCGACGGCCTGGGACAGGGACACATTTTCTGGGCCCATGCGAACGGTGTAGTGATCGAATCGCTGGTCCTTTTTAATTCTGGTCGAAGTAATGTTAGCGAATTTGCAGGTATCCGTCTTCTGGAATCAAAGGATTGCATTTTTCGAAAGAATCTCATTGTGGCTGCCACCTATGGTATCTATCTGGAGCGTTCGTCGCACTGTCAGATCGTAGATAATCGAATTGTGGGCGAATCTTTGAGCGAAGTAGCCGGAGGGAATGGAATCCATCTCTGGTATTCTACCGATACCCATATTGAAGGAAACACTGTACAGGGCCATCGTGACGGTCTGTACATGGAATTTTCCGATCGGCTGGATATACGAAACAATACCTTTCGCGGAAATGTTCGGTACGGAATGCATTTCATGTTTTCGCATTTCAATCATTTCCGTGGTAATACCTTCGAGCGCAATTCTACGGGTGTGGCAATCATGTATTCGCACAATATCGAGGTATCCGAGAACAAATTTGAACGTAGCTGGGGCGGAGCTTTCTATGGAATATTATTAAAGGATATCTCGGACAGCCGTATTGAGGGAAACATAATAGAAGGCAACACCACCGGAGTCCTGCTGGATAGCTCCAATCGAAACACGATTAGCAGAAACATATTCAGGGATAACGGATGGGCCCTGGACGCCTACGGCAACAACTATGGAAACGTAGTCACCGGGAATTCATTTCTAGGTAATCATTTCGACGTTACTACCAATTCGCGAAGATCGGAGAATACCTACGAAGGTAACTACTGGGATCGCCATCGGGGTTATGACATGGATGGCGATGGATACGGCGATGTGGTCTATCGGCCCATGAGCGTATTTGCGCTGTGGGTGAACCGAAACTCGGAGCTTGCCATTCTTATGAATTCCCCGGTGGTGGATTTTCTAGAAGCAGCCGAACGTGTATTTCCGGTCATCACGCCGGATAACATGCTGGATGCCAGGCCGCTAATGCAAGACCCCAATACCAGGGATAAGGAGTGAATCATGCTCATTCTTGAAAATGTAAGTAAGAATTATGGATCCTTCCGAGCCCTGGATGGCGTGGAGCTGCTGGTGCCTTCGGCAAGCGTATTTGCTCTGCCGGGACCCAATGGCTCCGGAAAAACCACCTTGCTCAAAATTGTTCTGGGCCTGGTTAAGCCGCAGAGAGGCGCCCGGATTACTCTAGACGGTCAAAGCATCGAGAGCCGGGAGTACCGCAGTTCTATAGTCTATATGCCACAGGTTCCCAATTTCATGCCGCACCTGAAAGTGAAGGAATTGATCTCGCTGGTGCAGCAGTTGCGGCAGCAAGATGCAGTACGCGAAGAAGAACTAATTCATGACCTGGGCATTGGACGATTCTGGAACCGTCGGTTCGGAGATTTGTCTGGTGGTATGAAGCAAAAGGTCAATATATTGCAAGCCCTGATGTTTGACTTCAGTCTGGCTGTGCTCGATGAGCCAACGGCCAGCCTGGATCCCGGCGTGGCCTACTATCTCAAATCTTTGATTCATCGCTTAGCCGACGAAGAGAAAACGATTCTGTTTACTTCGCACATTATGTCCGAGGTTCAGGAAATGGCCGATGTAATGGCTCTCCTGGTGAACGGAAAATTACTGCTTACCGAATCGCCCGATAAATTCACGCGATCCAGCGGCTGCGACACTCTGGAAAAGGCCGTCCTGGAATACTGGAAGGATTGTCATGCAAACTGAGTGCGAAACTTACTCGACTACCAACAATGCTGCGGTGCGCTTTCCGGGCCTGGATGCCATGAGGACATCGATGAAATACAAACCTTCGAGAAATTCTATTTTGATCATCGCGCTTTTTGAGTTCAAGGAAAGTGTTCGGAATCGCTGGCTGCTATTATACGGCGCTGCATTCTTTCTCTTTGGAAACCTCATCCTCTACCTGTCCGGCGAAAATCCCATTCGATCCGCGAGTTCGCTTCTAAGTTTGATGCTACTTCTTGGACCGCTTTTTTCTTTGATGTTCGGAAGCATATCTTTTACTGATTCTCTTGGATTTGTGGAATTGCTGGCTGCTCAGCCCATTCGGCGTTCCGATATATACATTGGAAAATGGATCGGCTTGAGCTCGGGGCTGTCCCTTAGTTTTTGCATAGGAATGGGAACCGGCGTGCTTCTTCGCCAGGGACTGGACTCTTCCTTCTTTCTATTGCTTATCCCGGGAGTATTATTGACCTTTTGTTCGGTGGCCATTGCCTTTCTAGCCGCCAATCTGAGCCGGCGCAGAGAGATTGTATTCGGGATGGTGCTTTCCATCTGGTTTTATTTGTTTATTCTACATGACTTGCTGATCTTTGGCATCGTAACCGTTCTGGGCAACTATCCTTTGAAAGTGCCATTGATGGTAATGGTCTCATTGAATCCCATTGATCTGATTCGGGTGATGGTGGCACTGCGACTGGATATGTCGGCAATGATGGGATATTCTGCTGCATTGTTCCTGGATTTCTTTGGCGGCTGGACTGGCCTGCTGGTGGGGGCGATCCTGATGTCGCTCTGGATCGGGATTCCCGTTCTTCTGGGGTTGCATCTATTCCGCAAGAGGAATCTATGAAGATCTCTGCCATTGCAATTCTCCTGGCGATCGCTTCTTGTGCGAGAACACCGGCCGGCGATTCCCCAACGAATTCGTTAACGTCCCTGGCGTCAGATGGTCAAGTGAGTGCCCAGGAACTTCTGCAAAGCCAGCGTCCGGCAACTCCAATACTCCTGGTTTTCTGGGCCACCTGGTGCCCGGAATGCATTCCGGATCTCTTCACCCTGGCACAAAATCGAAACCGACTACCGATGGACCTTACCATTCTATCGGTAAATATCGAGCCCGGAAGTTCCTCCGAGGCCTTTCGCCAGACTAAAACCATGCTCTCCGATTCCATGGTTTTCGCTACGCTGCAGGGGGAGTCGGCGCCATTATCGGACGAATGGCTGTCCGGTCAGGAAATCATTATGCCAACCTTGCTATACTTTCCGCGTGCT
>JAGRNC010000105.1 GCA_020440935.1 Leptospiraceae bacterium
ATCTGTTATATATCATACCCCCCTATGGTATATATTGAAGGAGAAAACCATGACCGTTGAACGCATCGTTCGCATTGTTGCAGGATTTTTTGTACTACTATCCCTCGCCCTGGGTGTAGAAGAAAGCCCGGTATTTGTGCACAAATACTGGCTATTTTTTACCGCATTCGTAGGTCTGAACCTGTTTCAGAGCGGATTTACCACGCTTTGCCCTCTGGCGATGATACTGGAAAAAGCAGGCGTAAAAACCGGGCAAAAATGCGCCTGAAATACTGTTTCGCACATTTATCTACGCTCTATTAACTTTTGTTTTTAAGCGGCGATACTGAGTACATGTTCGGTACTCGCCGCTATCCAAACTGTGTCCTCAGCTTATTTCCTGGCCTTCGCAAGCAACGAATTCGCTTGCGGGGGTTCTTTTTGTTTATCGCCTTTTTTGCATCAGCAGCTGTGGTTTCGCAACCTTCGCTGGACGATCCAGATCTCGCTCCGGGAAAACGCTCCGAGATCATTCGACAGCAGGAAGATTTATGGGACATGCGCAAAGAAACTTCTCCGGTGGTTTCCTCTCGATGGGATCTTGCCGCACTTTTGCCCCGGACCTCGGTCTCCATACGAAACGATCGATTTGAACAGGTCTACAGCGGCGGGCTGACCCTGGAAATTCCAGCAGGCACTTTTCCGGGAGCTGAAACCGAGGTGCGAGTAATTGTGCTGCAGAAACCCGCCGACTTCCTGCTCGCAGGAATCGCCCTGGAGCTACCAAACGGAAACCTTCTGGAATCCAGCGGAATGTTTAACCTGGAGTTTCGCAGTCCGAACGGAACACGAATGCAACCTTCCAGACCCATCGTCGCTCGTTTTCTCAGTCCAAAAAAGAATGCCGATGTGCGAATGTACAAGAGGGAAACAGCCTGGAATGAGGCGCCCGGAAAAGTGGAATCCAGAACTTCCTCTGACTGCATGCCGTTTGAGCTTCGCTCCGAAGATTCCGCTCTGGCTTTTCAATCCTTCCCGGTCAATCCGCCACCAGGTGCGCCCCGGCCGCGCCTGCTCGATGTTTCCTTCACCATGGGCCAACAACCAGACCCGGCTTCGTCAGAGAAGAATGCAGAGAGCAGCGAACACAACGGAAATGGTCCAATGCAGCAAGTAACCAATCCGGCCAATCCGAATCCCTGTGAAGGAAACGACGAAGGGCCCGCGCTGGTTGAATGGATTTATCGGGGAGTGTCCAGCGATGGCTGGTGGAACTTTGACACTCCCAAACCCGAGTTTACATGCATCAAATTGAGCGAACCGGCTAGGAGCGACCTCAACTACGTTGCCGTGGGCGTGGATTATCTTGGAATGAGTTACGGTCAACCAATCAATGGAAGAATCTATTTCAATGTATTGAAGAATTCTCTGGTCAAAGTGGTGGCGCTATCTACCAGCCTGGATCCGATGCGCACCATCGGATGGATGCGCGAAAAACGTACCCCCGCCAGAACCGCGCACATCAAAACGAACACGGCCGCCTGTAGCGATTTTGGCTCGCTTTTGTGGCAAAAAGTAGAGGCGAAAAAATTCAAAGATAAGGATGCATTTTTAGCATTAATAGAAATGCAGTAAGCAAAAGCTCGTATTCAGTCGCGGTTAATCCGGTGGTAAATGGAGCTTTTGACCCTGGCAATTGCTCTGACAGATGGCGCTTCTTACCCGGCAATTGCTCTGACAGATGGCGCTTCTTACCCGGCAATTGCTCTGACAGATGGCGCTTCTTACCCGGCCATTGCTCTGACAGTTGGCGGTACGCGATGTAGGTGCACCCTCATTTAGAGGCGGGACTTCGCCGCTTTTAGAAATTCATCGATTCCGCGCACCACTGCTGCCATTTGGTCCGGAGTTCCAATACTTATCCGCAGGTAGGGCGCGGTGCGAGGGGCCGAGAAATAACGAATCAAGATCTTCTTTTCTTCCAGGAATTCGAAGATACTCCGGGCCTGGTTCGGATCCCCGGACGGCACTCTGGCGAAAACAAAGTTAGCGCTGGATTGCAAGCATTCGAAGCCCAGTCGGCTTAATTCCTTCTGCAACCATTCTCGACTTTCCTTTATGCGTCGGGCATTCTCTTCTTGCCATGCAATGTCCGCAATGGCAGCTTCGGCCGCCATTTGAGCGGCTCGTGACAGATTGTAGGAATCCCGCAGTTTATCAATTTGTTGAACCAGTTCAGGATGCGCGGCCATCCAGCCGATGCGCATCCCTGCCAATGACCAGGCCTTGGAAAAAGTGGAAATACAAATTAGATTTGGGAAATCGGTCCCTGCACGATGCATAAAGGAATTTTCGGCAAAAGGGGCGTAGGCTTCATCGAGTACAACCCAGCCCGCGAAAGAACGAATCAATGTTTCGATCTGCTCGGTGGATTCGTACAGTCCGGTAGGCGCATTGGGCATGGCCATTATAATCATTTTTGAGCCCCGAGCATTCGCCTCCGTAAGCAATGCATCGAATCGAATATGCAATGCTTCATCTACGGGTACAGCGATACTCTGCACGCCCACAGCATCGGCAAGGATGGGATATAGCGAATAGGTGGGATCGGGCATTACAAAAGAATCCCCCGGATCCATTAAAGATCGAAATAGCAACGCCAGTACCTCATCGGAACCGTTGCCGCACAATACGCTACCTGGCGGCAGACTGTAGCGACTCTCTAGCGCGGAACGCAATCCGGAGGAACGGGGTGGCGGATATTTTTGTAGCGGCATTGCCCCAGAAGCCAGCGATCCCAGGGCTTTCAATACTGCATCCGAAGGCGGATACGGATTCTCGTTGCTGTTAAGCTTTATAATTTCCGTATCGTTTTTCTGCAGGCCGGGCACGTAGCCGTGCATCGATCGCAGCCGCACCGGCAGGCGATTCAAGAATGCATCAATGGAATCCACGGACCCAGCATTTCAGAAGGCCTCTTTTCTACATCACAATTTTGTGATCCCAATCTTCCGATGCGGGGAACCATTCGGATACTATCACTGGCAGCGATAATCGAGCTCCGATAGCTGAAAGGCCGGCCTAGCAAAATAGAATCCCTGACGAAGCTCGATTCCCAGATCCAAAATGGAGTGGAATTCCGATCCATTCTCTATTCCTTCTGCAACCAAACGAATGTCCAGATTCTCGCAGATATCAACCAGGGCGCGTACAATAGAATGTTTTACCGGCTCCCGATGAATGTCTTGAATAAAGTAGCGATCTACCTTCAGGTAGTCCGGTCGAATGGTGGCGAGCATTTTCAGGCCTCCGTAGCCCGCCCCAAAATCGTCAATGGCGATTCGATATCCCTGCTTTCTATAGTGAGAAACCGTCCGGCTGAATAGGTCGTAGTTATGAATGGCAGTTTCTTCAGTTATCTCCAGTACTATTTGCTCTTTTGCCAGACCATGACGTTCCACCAGTTCGTCGGTGCGGCCCACCGAATGCTGATCGCTGAGCAAGGATTCCGGACAGATATTCATAAATAACCGCGTGTCCAGCCCCTGCTCTGAGGCAGCCTCCAGGATTCGTTCCCTGCAATAAAAATCAAGTTCAAGAATTCGGTCTTCTTTCCTGGCCCGCGTAAAAACCACTTCGGGAGATTCTGGACCGTGGAGCCGGTCCGGATTTGAAAAACGCATCAACGCTTCCACTCCATGCCAGCTGCCCTGGGAGGCACAAATAGGCTGAAAGGCTACGCGGCTACTTCGGAAAAGATCGCCGAGGCACTGCGGGGCTTGTCGTTTTTCTGTTTCCACTGATACCAGCATGCAGTTAGAGAAACACTGGAATATGACTGGCTGGTTACGAGCGGGTAACTTGCCCTGGAAAAGAACCTTTTACTGATATCTAGGCCGACGACCTTCTTTAAGCGCGGCAAATGCGGACTCGCAATCCGGAGTTGCCATCAAACGCTCAATTTCTTTCATATCGTCTTCAATCCTGGCATCAAAATTAGATGTATCAATATGCGAAAGCGCTCCCTTTTTTAAAGATATTAAAGATTCACGGGGCAATGCAGCCAGCTTCCGGGCCTGATCGGCGGCTCGGCTCCTGGTGGATTCGGCATCGACGCAAATCTCATCGACCAGGCCAAGCCTCAGGCAGTCTTCGCTACCAAGCATATCGCCGGGCAAGATGCACTTGAGTGTGTTCTGTAGCCCCAGGCGATGATTGAGTAGTTCCAGTGCAGCGGAAGGGATGGTCATAGCCAGCTGCACTTCGGTGAATCCGATCCGGGCCTTCTGCGCGCTCATAAATCGAAAATCACAATAGGCAGCAATGAAAGCTCCGCCCCCGGCCGCGTAACCCGATACAGCGCACACTGTGGGCAATGGAAAGAGAAACTGTTCCATACCCAGCTTCACAAGTTTGCGCATGATTCCGCTTTTTTCCTCGGCAGGTTGGTCCAGAAATACATCCGGATGAAAGCCATTGGAAAAGAACTTTGGATTGGATGACTGAATTAGCAGACAACGAGCATCGCTATGTAACGCTGAGTCCATATGCGACTTGAGCTGATCCAGAAATGGATGGGTGATGGTGTTTTTATCGTCCGATTGTAACGTTAGCGTGGCCACCCGATCCACAATGTCCAATGCTATGAGCTCCATAATGCACAATGATTGCTCCCTTCGACGACCACAACTACAATTAGACGCTTTACATCCTTGATTTTAGATTGTAAATGACGCACTATGAATACCTCCGGCGTAAGAGTTCTGGCTGTGGATGACGATCCGGTGGCCCTTCTTTTATACGACCGAGTCCTGGGAGACCTGGTGGATCTGGAAACCCATCCCGATGCCGAATCGGCCCTGGAAGCCTACCGCCGGGAGCCTGCTCAGATTCTTCTACTAGATTGGCTACTTCCGGGAATGGACGGATTGGAGCTCACGCGACAAATCCGACAAATTCCGGATTCCGAAGATGTGCAGATACTGATCGTCACGGGCCGCGACGAATCGGACAACCTGGCTCAGGCCCTGGAAGCGGGGGCCAACGATTACCTGGAAAAGCCAGTGCAACCCGCCCATTTAAAGGTGCGTCTGGAAATTGCGATTAGAAATCTAAGGATACTGGAAACCAAGCGTCAGAGCGAGCGCAGAGGCGCATTGATGCTGCAGGTCTTTGACAACAGCCTGCATGGAATTCTGATTACAAACACAGAAAATCGTATTATCTATACGAACCGTGCATTCTCACGAATCACCGGCTACGCGCCGGAGGAGGCCCTGGGGGAGCAGCCTAACTTTCTAAGCTCCGGTTTCCACAGCGCCGCATTCTATGATAAGATGTGGCATTCGGTGCACGAAGCGGGGTCCTGGAAGGGAGAAATCTGGAATAAGCGAAAAGATGGCGAAGTCTATCCCGAATGGCTGGAGATTTACACTGTACTGAATGAAAGCCAGGAACTGACCAATTATATGGCCCACTTCGTGGACATCTCACAGAAAAAACAAAACGAAGAGCAACTTCGCTATCTTGCCTCCTACGATACGTTGACCGGATTGCCGAATCGTAGTCATTTCATCGAAATACTGAGCCGCGCTCTGCTCAAAGCGCGGGAAGAGAAAACCAGGGGAGCCATTCTTTACCTGGACCTGGACCGATTCCAGGTGGTCAATGACACTCTTTCGCATGGCTCGGGAGATTTGCTGCTGCGCGATCTCAGCCAGAGGCTGCGGAACCTTATGGGACCAACGGACGTACTTTCGCGCACCGGCGGTGATGAATTTGCCATTCTTCTGGAGATAATCGATTCGGTGGACGAAGCGGTCCAGATCATCGAGAGAATAAAGAAGGATTTCGCAAGCCCCTTTGTAGTCGACGGACAGGAAATCTATGTTTCGGCCAGCACGGGCATTTGCATTTTTCCCGATGACGGCACCGATTCCGATGCATTGCTGCGCAATGTTGACATGGCCATGTATCGCGCCAAAGAATCCGGAAGAAACACATACCACTTTTATTCGCCGGACACAAATACCCGTGCCTTTGAACACCTGGCCCTGGAGGCCAGTCTTCGCAGAGCCATCGAAAAAGAAGAATTTGTTTTGTTTTTCCAGCCGCTCATCGACGCTTCCACTTTAAAGACCATAGCCGCAGAATCGCTCATTCGCTGGAATCATCCGGAACTTGGCATGGTTTCCCCGGCACGTTTTATTCCTGTGGCCGAGGAAACTGGATTGATTGTTCCCATGGGTAAGATCGTTCTAAAGAAGGCCTGCCAGACTTTTGTGGATTTGATGAATACGAACCTGGGCCTGGAACATATTGCAGTGAACGTATCGGCAAGGCAGTTTTTCCAGAGTGGCTTTCTGGACGAGATCGATGAAGTTCTGGCTTCTACGAATATGCCGGCCAATAGTCTGGAACTGGAATTAACCGAAAGCGCCTTCATACAGGACGTGGATCGCACGGTAGAGCTTCTAGATGCCCTGCGGAGCAGGGGAATCCGTCTTGCCATCGATGATTTTGGCACTGGTTTCTCCTCGCTGAGCTACCTGAAGCGCTTTCCCCTGGATACGCTCAAGGTGGATCAATCCTTTGTGCGCGATATTCATCGAAGCGCCGATGATCTGGCCATTGTTCGAGCGATTATTGCGCTGGCCAGTGTTATGAAGCTTCGCATTGTAGGAGAAGGGATCGAAACGCAAGATCATTCGCGCATCTTGCGTGAAGAGGGCTGTAACATTTTGCAGGGATATCTGTATGCTCGTCCCATGCCCGCCGAAGAACTGAAGACATTCTTACAGGAATCCGAGCACGGACTCAAAGGCCTCTAAATCCGGACAGTATTCCAGGAAAGAAATCAAGTTCCGATACCACCGCGGCCTCCAGATCCAACCATTCATCGGTGCGGTCTTCGTGGATCTGGCGTGCCATGCGAAAAAAGGCATGGAAATGCCCCACTTCCGAGCCCAGAAAATCGCGGTACAGATCGGCCAGCTCATCCTGAGCTTCGCGAGCCAGTAGGATGAATCTTTCGCAGCTACGGGCTTCGATTAGCCCCGCCACATACATTCGATCGGCCAGCTCTTTTCTTCCTTCGCCCCGGCGAATACTACTGTGTAGTTTGCCTGCGTATTCATTACGATGATGGCGGGCCATTGGATGCCCTCTCTGCAAAAGCAACCCGGATACGATTCGCAGATGTTCGGCTTCTTCGGCTGCAATGGAGGTTAGCGCACGGAGCCATCCCGATGGGGGCTGCGCATCGGGCCAACGGCAGAGTAGCTCCAGCGCGTTTGAGGCGGCTTTCTTTTCCAGATGTGCATGGTCGTTCAAAAGTGCGTCGGGATCCTTCAGCGCAGCCCGAGCCCATGCCGCTGGCGTCGCACATCGCAATGGCAGCGATTGCAGTAAGGACTGTTCAGCCAGGGCAGACTCAGATAATTCCATGCAGAGGTCCTCCCGGAGCGCCCAGGGCATCTACCCTTTGCGATATCTCCGGATCCGAATCCAGGGGAGGCGCATGGTGCGGCTTTCGACGCGCATCGATAATTAAAGGACCACTGCATCCCCAGTGTTTGAACGTATATGAGCTATCGACTCCGTACACATCGTGGGATGGATTGCTTCGCGTAAATGTTACCCAGAGAAAGTTATCGAAGGTTCGCGCACAGAATTCAGAATCGTCGGAAACGATGATAAGAGGCCATCCTTCAAAGGCTCTATCCCGCTTCATTTGCTCTGAAATTCGATGACAGAGCTTCTCCATGGACGCCCGATCGTCCTCGTTTTGAAAGGCGGGACCACGAATGGAAAGTATTCCGGATCGCACCATTCGAAGATCAGAGAAACCATCGCCTATATCGATACCAGGCACCGTGTTAGCCAGAGATCGCTTTTTCTCCCCTGCGGCGGCCACCACCAGCTTGGAACCTCGGTTTATGGTGACGCCGCTGTAATCCAGAGTATCCATGGTG
>JAGRNC010000106.1 GCA_020440935.1 Leptospiraceae bacterium
GTGGCTACTAGTTTGGCCGAGGCCGCCCCCAGCGAATTGCGTCGCGTTGGATCGAGGTTGGCCGCCGTATTATAGACCAGCGCTCGCGCCGCTTCCCATTTTGCATAGCTTTCGGCCACCAGTCGTTGAATTTGTCCCAGCTCAATAAGCGGCTTTCCAAATGCCTTCCTGTCACGAATGGAATACTGGCACATCATGTCGATGCAGCGTCGGGCAATTCCCAGGGATTGTGCCGCCAGGGTAACTCGTTCGATTTCGAGATTTCGCATCATGGACTTTGTGCCCTGATCTTCTACTCCAATCAGGTTCTCTGCCGGAACTTCGACATCATCGAAATGAAGCACTGCCGTGCTGGACGCTTTCATCCCCATCTTTTCTTCTTTTTTGCCTACGCGAAAGCCGGAGTAGTCGGATTCGACAATGAGCGACGTAATGGTTCGCTTGCTGCGATCGTCAATCTTGGCGTAAATAATGAATACATCGCCTTCGTAGCCATTGGTAATAAATTGCTTGGATCCATTGAGTACATAGCGATCGGATTTCTTCGTGGCAACGGTTTGTAGCCCCAGAACATCGGTACCGGCCCCTGGCTCGGTCATTCCCATGCCCCCTATCTTTTCGCCGCTAATGACTCCAGGTAAATACTTGCGCCGTTGCGCCTCGCTACCGCTGACGAATAAGTTGTTAACGAACAACACTTCATGGGCCAGGTAACTCAGGGTAAAAGCGGGATCGGCCATGCTCATGGTTTCGTGAACGATTACTTCGGCCACGGCATCCATACCGGCTCCGCCATAGTCGGGAGATACAGTGAGTCCAAAGATGCCTAGCTCACTACCAAGAGTTCGAAAAAGATCCTTATTGAACTGTTCTTTCTCGTCATGCTCGGTGGCCTGCGGTTCCAGCGACTGCCAGGTGAATTTCTCTACCATTTCTCGTAGCTGAGCATGCTCTTCGGATGGGTTAAATAGATCGTTTGGTGCTGTGTGGTCGGTAAGGGTCTGCATTTTTTCAGATTGTTCTTTTCAGCAAAAACTCGCAATCAGAAATGTTACCGTCGGGCGTTTTCCGCGGAACAATTGCATGTCCATCATCTGTCTTATCCTATCTGGCCTGATTCTGCTATCTCTGGGGTATTTGACCTACTATATCCGCAGCCAGTACCGGTGGTCGTTGACATCGGTGCAGGAAAAGAGCGCGGGCATCATCCATTTCTACCGCACACAAATTGGGCGAGTGGTCCGCGAGCGGGACTTTGCCGGGCCAGGAATTCAGTGCCTCATCCATTACGGACTGCTGCATCTGGTGGTGCCTTTCGTATTCTTTGCCTTTCTGCTTCGTTCGGATATTAATTTCCTGGGCGTAATGGCCGCCATCGTCACCAGTATTCAGCTGCTCAAACAGATCTATCCAGGCCCCGAATTCTAGGCGCAGAGCGGGCCGCAACGTGCCTCCTATACCTCTGGCTGTACTGGTTTATTTCATTGACCCCGACCCATTGGACCAAATTCTGTCCATCGGTTCGACTGCTTCGGCCTGTCCGAACATCGGAAATTCTAAGGAGCCTCTTGCTTTATGAAAATATTCGTACTGGTAAAACAAGTGCCCGATACCGAAACGTCCATTAAGGTATCCGGCGCTTCAATCGTAGAATCGGGCATCAAATGGATCGTATCTCCGTTCGATGAGCATGCCCTGGAAGAATCCCTGCGGCTACGCGAAAAGACCGGCGGAGAGATTACAGCTGTATCTCTCGGACCAGATCGATGCGTAGAAGCTTTGCGCACTGCATACGCCCTGGGCGTGGATAAAGCCGTGCATCTCAAAGACGATTCTTACAATGTTCTGGATGTGGGCTATGCTGCGCGACTGCTGGCCGCCTATCTGAAAGGACAATCTCCGGATGTAGTTCTCACCGGACACGTTGCCATTGATTCTCAGTCATCCATGGTACCCACAATGGTTGCTCAGCTTATGGGCGCCGCCAGCATTAACAATGCTGTGGAGCTTTCCGTCGACGGCGGAACAGTGAAAGCCAAGCGCGAAGTAGAAGGCGGCACCGGAACTATGGAAGTTCCTTCTCCCGCCGTTGTTACAGCAGCCAAGAATTTAAACGATCCTCGCTATCCTTCGTTGAAAGGAATTATGGCGGCCAAAAAGAAACAAATCGAAACAGTAGAAGCCTCCTCGCTTGGCGTTGAGTCTCCCAAAATCGAAGTAACATCTCTGGAAATGCCTCCTGCAAGACCTGCAGGACGTATTATCGAAGCCGAAGAGCCGGAAGCAAAAGCTGCCGAGCTAGTGAAACTGCTGCGCGACGAAGCGAAGGTAGTGTAATCCAGGTTAAAGGGGAAATCTAATGTCAGTATTAGCAGTAGCAGAAATCAAGGGCGATGCCCTGAAGAAAATCTCCAAGGAGCTGGTCAGCGCCGGTCAAAAGATTGGCGGGCCCGTTACAGCTCTACTCATCAACGGTACCGATGACCATGCCAAAGAATTGTTTGGCGCTGGTGCAGACGTTGTTGTAAAGGCCACCGTTTCCGATTACTCTCCGCAGGCCTGGGCCAACATTGCCGCCGAAGTTGCAAAGGAAAAAGGCGCAAAATTTGTGCTGGTTCCTCATTCCGTGCAGGGTCGGGACTATGCAGGACGCCTGGCTGTAGAGCTTGGCGGAACGGCAGTGGCTGATGTTGTAGGCGTAAGCGGCAGCGGCGATGAGATCGAAGTTCGCAAGCCCATCTACTCTGGAAAAGCATTCGCAAACATCAAGCTGAAGGCTCCCAGCGTTCTTACAATTCGACCTAACTCGCAAGAAGTGATCGATCATAAAGGTCCGGAAACCATCGAAGCCACGCAAAGCAATGGCGGAGATGTGAAGGATCATCTGAAAGACCTGGATCAGACTGCAGGAAACAAAGTGCAGCTGGCGGACGCTTCTATCGTTGTATCGGGCGGACGCGGAATCAAAGGTCCCGAAAACTGGCCCATTCTCCAGGCTCTTTGCGACGTACTTGGCGCTGCTCTGGGCGCTTCCCGTGCAGCTGTGGATGCAGGCTGGATTCCTCATGCGCATCAGGTAGGGCAAACCGGAAAAACCGTTTCTCCTAACTGTTACATTGCTTGCGGAATCTCTGGAGCCATCCAGCACCTGGCAGGGATGGGTTCGTCCAAATACATCGTTGCGATTAACAAAGATCCGGATGCTCCGATCTTCAAAGTTGCTACTTATGGCGTTGTAGACGACCTGTTCAAAGTTGTGCCAGCCCTTACCGAAGAATTCAAGAAAGTACTGGGCTGATCCTCACAAGATCTAGCTGAGAAAAAGGCCTCCCATCCGGGGGGCTTTTTTCGTTTTCTGCCCCTTGCCTCCGCTTTTTTCCCCCTTCGTTTTTCAGATGGACAGCCAGGCCGAATGTTTACAGTTTTGAACCGTCCAATGAAGGTAACGCTCCGGCTAAAGATCAGGACATATTCTTTTCACTCATGGATCCTACCTTAACTCGATCGCAGGCGCATCGCTACTTTGGCGAACTATATCAGAAGCCCCGTTCGCCAGAAGCGCAGAGAAAGGTCGACGAAATCGTACAGACTGTTAGCGACATCTTTGTTCGAATCAAACGAATTGAGGAGCTGGACGAGAAGAACGGACCGTCCCGGGGCGTAGAAACCCGTGGCGATGGCCCAGGACGCGGTCGAGCGGGTGGGGGCGGAGCAGGCGGAAAGAAGGCGGCACCCAAGAGAGCTCCTGCCAAAAAGCCCGCCGCCAAGCCCGGATTTCTCACTAATTTGTTCGGAGGAGATCTTGCCAAATGGGGCGAGCGAACCGGCACATTGGATTCCGGATTTCTAGCTCTAAACATCAAGCTTTCAAAAGCAGTACCCAAAGTATTTGATCAGTTTGATGAAGACAAGATCGTCACAGCCATTCGGGCCTTTCGATTTGCCGTAGTTAATGCCTGGGAAGACTTCTCTCCGGAAAAATACAATACCCTGGTTTGCGCCTACCAGTTCTTTCAGGAGTTCGTCAAGATTCCTGTACTGTTCAAGAAGCAGGATACTCCGGCCACAATTATCCAGGAAACTCTGAAAGCACAGGTCCTGTACGCACAGTTAATGAAGTTTCCGAACGCGGAAAAGATGCTGGTGGAAGAATTCCCGGAATGGGTGGGTAAGATGGAGGATATCTCCAAACTGGCGGGCACCACCGAAAAGGTAATGCGCCAGCTGGTGGCCCTGGAGAAGACGCGACCCAAGCTTACCGATTGCTTTCTGGCCCTCTATGCTCTGGAGCGTAAGAAGATCATTGGTTGGCCGGAGGTCGTGGATGAACTGAAGGTAAAGGAGCCAATCACCGACGAGTATCGCGCCCCCGATTCGGTAATGCAACGAATCCAGAAACGTATCAGCAAGCTCCAGGAAGAAGTGCGTACTCGAAAAGAATCCATCGAAGAGATCCAGGAAATCCGTAAGAAATATTTTAAGACCGATTCCAACGGTCGAGTTACCGTGGATTTTCTCGACCAGGTCCTTACTTCCATAATTCGAAAGACCCAGCCCGACAAGGCGATGAACGAGGAATACCAGAGAGCGCAAAAGACCGAACCCCATCGATTGTTGCATCTAATTCTCCAGGACTTTGAAATGACGGTGCTGGGATTGCTCACAGGAACAGTGCAGATCGACCACGATGCCGGAGGAGTGGGCGACGGAATTCTATTCAAATCGGGACTCTTCAAACTGGAAGCCGACGAAAGTCTGGGCGTGCACCGCGAAATGGAGGAGTTCTTTCGCAAATATAAGAATACTACATTTACATTCCAGGCCTATCTGGCAGGTCTAAAAGCAGGCAGCAAGGATGCTATGATCGGCGGCTTTGCTCGTGTGGTTGCCCGGGCAAACAAGATGTTTCGGCGTACGGTGGCCAGCCTGCGTCTGGTGCTGCACAATCATGAACAGGCCGTGGAAAAAGAGGCAAAGAACAAGGCCAGCGAAGGACTTCTGCGTACCAAGACCTATCCCATCGAAATTATCGAACCAAGCATCCGGTTTATACCCATGCATGACAAGGTCCTGGCCGGAAGTACGCGTCTTAACGGCATGCGGATTGACGAAGCGCTGGAAACCGTGGTCATGAATCTATACAATTATCTGTACATTTTCCGGGACGACGAACTGGTCCGGACCCTGGCATCCATTCCTCGTCTTAAATCTGAAATCCAGGGCATAGAAAAGCGCCTGGAGCGCTACGGCCGCACCGTTTAGTGCAGCAAACCAGATTGTGCAGAACCTTCCGTCCTCCCGTCCAATTCGTTCGAATAATGGTTGAAGCGTCCGGGCTTCCAGGGACTTTTCACCCATGCTGAAGAAAATTGCTGTACTTACTTCTGGCGGAGATTGCGGCGGATTAAATGCCGTTATTCGAGGCGTGGCGCTGACGGCGCTACAGAAGGGAACCAAAACTTTTATCATTCCCAATGGCTATGCAGGCCTGTACAATCTAACGGATCTGACCGAGTTAACGGAACTCACGGAAGATCGCATCGAACAAATTCCAGTGTATCTGGCCGGAAGCGAAGCAGGCAATTCAAGAGTAAAAATCTCTAAGATCAAAGATGAGAAAAAGTACGAAAGAATCAAAGCAGGACTGCAGAAGTTTTCCATTGATGCGGTAATTATTGCCGGCGGCGACGATACGGGCTCGGTAGTGGCCGATCTGGCCGACAAAGGGATCCCATGTCTGCATGTTCCCAAGACAATGGACCTCGATTTGATGACCTACAGTGTGGGGGGCGACTCTACGATTAATCGAATCGCCGAATTCGCGCGCGACTTGCGGACTACAGGACAGACTCATAACCGAATCATAGTAATGGAAGTTTTCGGTCGTTACGCCGGGCATACCGCTTTTCGCGGCGGTGTGGGAGCGCAGGCCGATGCAGTATTAATCCCCGAAATTCCCGTAGATTTTGATTATCTCTATCAATTCTTGAAGAAGCGATTTATCCATCGAATTGAAACCAGCGATGTAAGAGCGGGAACAGCGATGGTGCTGGTGGCCGAAGGGCTTCGCGATGCCTCCGGCAAAGAGCTTGTGGATGAGAATTCCCCGGTAGATTCCTTTGGGCACCGCAAGCTCATGGGCGCCGGCAAGTATGTCGTCAAAGAACTAGAAGATCGAATCAAGAAAGATCCAGAGATCAAGGAGTTCATGGTAAGAACAGGGCAATACGTAGACGGTGTTTACGAAATACCCGAAGTCCGCGAAGTGCGACCGGGTCACCTGGTTCGCTGCGGATTCACATCGCCCATTGATGCAGCCTTTGGTCTGGAAGCGGGAGCGGGAGCTTACTATCTGGCAAACCAGGGAATCTTTGGCGTCACAGTTGCAGGTTATGATAACGGTCGCATCGAGTACATGGACACAAAAGAAGCCATCGTGCAGCGATTGGTAGATGAAAAAGAAGCGCGGATCTATGAAACCATGGGTATGTGCTTCGGAAGAAATCCCGAAGGATTGGCCGAACCCGAGCTGGCAAAGATTACCGGACGGCCCAAGCGCACGTACTGAGCAAAACTTCGCACGGGGGGCGCTATATCCCTGGACAATCCCGAGCATTGATCGGGCGCGTCCAGGGGTAGTCCCAAGAATCAAATTGCTTTCTTCCAGCCCTCAATGACCATGATCCCATGGAGGTGGGCGAAAATCGCATATTCAAACGAATCGATGCCGAATTAAATACGGACGGACGATTTGTACTGTACTGGATGCAAATCCATCGTCGGCTAAATTTCAATTTTGCGCTACAGCGAGCCGTGGAACTTGCGCGATCTTCGAACAGGCCATTGTTAATCTACGAAGGATTGCGACCCGATTACCCCCATAGTTCGGATCGATTCCATGGTTTCCTGATGGATGGCATGGCCGAGCATTGCGCGGCATTTGCGCAAAACGGAGGCCTGCTTGGTCCCGATCTGAACCGGGAATCCATGGCCAAAATGTTCCCGCCTGGCTTGCTCGGAGCGTCCAAATCCGCCGCAAAGGCGAATGCTGCTTTCCTGGCCGCCGATTGTTATTATCTGCCTTTTCTGCCCCGTAGTCCGCAGGATGCCCGCGGCTTTCTGGTCCGACTGTGTAATCAGGCCGTTGCGGTAGTCTCCGACGAATTTCCCACCTTTATTATTCCCGGCCAAAACCAGGCCCTTCAGAACAAACTGACCATCTACTTTGAAACGGTGGATGCCAATGGTATCATCCCGCTCAAGGAAACAAAATCAGATCCATACTCTGCCTATTTGTTTCGCAAGATCTTACAGAAGCGATTTACCAGTTGTTTCAAGGAATTTCCGCTAGAATTTCCCATCGGCGCTGGAATGGCATCTGGTGGCAGTAGCTGCGGCAAAGCGAAAGGCTCGCAAGTCGTTCGAAGCGCTGGAACGTCCGCATCGACTGCATCGTCCACATCGAATGCGGCGAACGCATCGCCCGATGCAACAGCGCTTCGGTGGGATGATCTGGGAATGGAGGCATTTCGCGGCGAGATTCGCCAATCTCTGGAGTTGCTATCGGACTGGTACCAAAGCGATAGCGATTCAAAGCGACGAAAGCTTCTGGAAAAGTTCCCTCTTGATCATCGCGTAGAACTTCTGCCCATGCGCGGCCACTCGGAGGCCGGAAGATCGCAGATGATAGATTTCATCCATCGAATGCCCGATTATCCCGAAAAACGAAACGATCCCGATGCACAAGCGGCCAGCGGGCTTTCGCCGTATTTGCACTTTGGTCGAGTCTCCATCCACGAAATCGTACGTTCTATTTTTCGCGCATACGATTTGGGGGACTTCCCGGGCGGTATGGTATACAACAACGGAAGCAAAGGCTTTTTTCCGGGTCCCCCGGAAATCGATGCCTTCCTGGACGAGGCGCTCACCTGGCGGGAAACCGGG
>JAGRNC010000107.1 GCA_020440935.1 Leptospiraceae bacterium
AGTATTTCGCAATGTCTTCGGATTACACCGAAAGCGCGAAATTTCTACTTGATAAATGACGGCGACGATTACCATGGAACCATGCCCCGATTAACTGACCAAGAAGAGATTGAACATATATTCGAGAAATGGACGTCCACTCCCTATGGCCGCCGATCATTTCTAGCCATTGCCCCCACTATTTTGACCGCATGTATTTCCGGCGATCGAAACCGTGAAGGGGATAACACCGGACAGGAAACGTCCATGACCGTGGAAGACGAACGTGCACTTACTCAATCCGTTCTTCCCGAACTACAAAAAGACTATCCGCGCATGCAAAATGCGGCTGTTCAAAACTATGTTAATCGTGTGGGTCAGACCATTGTAGCCCGGAACGGTCTGTACAAGAATCCATATACCTATTCCTTTACCGTAGTAGAGGCTCCGTATCCCAATGCCTTTGCTCTGCCAGCCGGCACCGTTTTTGTTACAAAACCCCTGATGGGCCTGGCCGAAACCGAAGCCGAACTGGCCGGGGTCCTGGGACATGAAATTGGCCATATCAAAGCCCGCCACGTTGCCGAACGAATGGAAGAAGAGAAAAACGGTTGGAACTTCTGGAAATACATCTTTGGCGGCGCCGGAATTGGAGCTCTTCTGGGGTACGGGATCGGCCGTGCAGCATGCCGCGGAAACAAAGCCTGCGAAAACAAAGCAACCATCGTTGGGGCTGGAGTGGGAGCCGGTATTGGATATCTGGTGAGCAAATATGCGTACTTTGCTAACTCCCAGGAAGATGAAATGGAAGCAGACCGAGTAGCATTCAATACTTCCGTGGGCGCCGGTTACGATAAGCAGTATGTTGGTCGATTCTACGAAAGGCTGCTCGAAATACAAGAAGCCGGTGACGATGAGGAAGCTAATCCGCTATTCTCCAAACTTTCGGACGCGATGCAAACGCATCCGCCTGCTGAAGAGCGCGTAGAGCAAATGCACCAAATGCAGACTTCTCTAGGAGGACGCGGCAAAGGCGTGGTTTCCACTCCCTATTTTGATCAGATCCAAAAGATCTGCAATGCCTGATACAGAGCGACAAAATCTGCAGAAGCACCTGAGGGCCACCGAAACAGTGGCCCTTTCTTTTAGCGACAGGGGAACAGATGCAAATGCAGCGGAAACTCCCCTGGTTCTTGTACATGGGCTATTCGGATCGTCTAGAAATTGGCAGTCCATCGCAGCAGAACTAGGAGCAAATCGGGCTGTGTACTCGATAGACCAGCGAAACCACGGATCCAGCCCACACCATGCATCGCATACTATATACGATATGGTGGCCGATTTGCATCGATGGAGCTCCGAGCATCTGAAAAGCCCTGCCATTTTCCTGGGCCATTCCATGGGAGGGCTGGCTACCATGGGGCTGGCACTGGCTTTTCCAGAGCTGGTAAATAAGCTCATTGTTGTAGATATTGCGCCCAGGGATTACTCACCGCACCACGGCAAAGAGTTCGAGGCTTTGAAGATGGATGTTTCGAGCTTTCGCAGTCGCTCCGAAATCGATGCCGCTATGGCCAGCATTCACGACGATCCCGGCGTTCGAAAGTTCTTACAAATGAATCTGGAAAGAACCAGCAATGGCTACCGATGGATCCTCAATGTGGATGCCCTGGCAAGTGCGGATTATTTGCAGGGCTTTGATACCATCTTCGAAGGTCTAACTTATTCGAAGCCCACTCTGGCCATCAAAGGGGAAAAATCGAACTATATTCAATCAGACGATCGGCAAGTGTTTGATCGATACTTCCCCGAACTGCGATTTGTGGAGCTTAAGAATGCCGACCACTGGATGCATTACAGTGCTCAGGAGGCATTCCTGGACACAATTAAGCCTTTCATTGCAGGCTAGATAAGCAAATCAGAATTCTCGGGAGGCTTGATCTAGAAATGCTTTCTCCTTTCTAGTGAGGGAGTCCATCCCTTCTTCCGAAATCTTCTGTAGTAGGCGGTCCACTTCCTCTTTCATAGAAATGCGTCGATCGATCTCTTCTTGTTTCTTACGAAGCCGCTTTTTCTTCTGCCTGTCTTTCCACCAGCCAGTTATGCCGCCCGACTCCTTTTCGTGCAAATGCTGTGCGCCAATTCCTCCGCTAATGGAAGAACTACGAGTGGAACCTTGAAACCCCCTGGGGTTTTCGGCCATAACTCGTCCGCGCCGCGCATGATAAAATAAATAGAGAGCACCGGCAAGCGCGCCACCGGAATACAGAATTAAACCCTGCAGCTGCCCCAGAGCAATGAGCATCACCAACAATATGAGAATGAGCCACTTCATTCGCAGCGGAATCACAAACATAAAAAGGATCTGCCGGTCGGGCCAGATTACCGCGAATGCAATCAGCATCCCGGATATGCCGGCGCTATAGCCCCAGATGGGAAAATCTCCGGAAATAAATAGATGCACCAGGCCCCAGGTAGCCAGGCCACCCAGCAAACAGATCAGGAAATATCGCAAAAAATGACGCCTACCCCAGAGCATTTCCAGCTGCGTTCCAAATCCATAGAGAATAATTCCATCGAATAGAACCGACATGAATTTGGAGAAGAAAGGGGCATTTGGTCCGGGATCGCTCACAAAAATATGAGTGAGAATCTGGGCGGGGTGAAAATTCTGACCAAAATGCAGGGCAAGCGGCACAGCATTGATGCCCATGAAACCTGCGATGACTTCCAGAACGAAAGCGGTAACAAAGAGGACGAGTAAACGCAGTACTCCCTGGGATACCGGAGGTACGGAAATCTGTGAACCAGCCTGCATGGTTCCGTAATCGTTCGTAGAACTCATACTAGCAAGCACAACAAAAGGGGTATCCTATGAAAAGTAAGCAGATTGGAAAACAAAATTCTGATTCCTCCTTCGCCGAATTACTGGAAGCGAATCTTGAGAATCGTCAGGAGACCAAACCCGGCACCCCGGTTCAAGCGCGCATCGTAAGCACTCGCGACAAAGACTTCGTATTTGTTAATACCCCACTCGGCGCAGGCGTCATTCCTAGAGCGCAGCTACTGGATCAGGAAAATCGAGTTCTGGTAAACCCCGGCGAAACCATACAGGCATACGTACTTTCCAGAGAAAACGGCGAGATCCAGCTCACTCTATTCCCCACTGGCCGCGCCGGCCGCGCTATTCTCGAGCACAGCCTTCAGGAAAAGCTACCTGTACAGGGCCAGGTAAATCGAAAGATCAAAGGCGGTTACGAAATCAGCCTGGGCGACATTTCTGCGTTCTGCCCCATGTCTCAAATGGAAGGCGATCCAGCGCCTGGTAGCAATCTTAACTTTCTTGTAATCGAGTTACAGGACCGCAAAGTCGTGGTTTCCAACCGATCTTTCCGCGAAATGGAAAGGGAGCGGCAAAAAGAAGTGCTGCAACACAGCCTGGAAGAAGGCGCCATTGTTAGCGGCATCGTCACTAACATTCTGGACTTTGGGGCATTTGTAGATATTGGCGGCGTAGAAGGATTAATCCCTCTTTCTGAGCTCTCCTACAAGCGAGTTCGCCATCCCTCTGAAGTAGTGCGCTCGGGCGACAGCATCCGCGTTAAAGTCCTTTCCATCGATTGGAAAGAAGACCGAATTACTCTTTCACTTAAGTCTCTCCTGGAAAATCCATGGCAAGGGCAGATGCCATTTGCAGCTGGCGACATCGTGGAAGCGACTGTAGATTCGATTAAGAATTTTGGCGTATTCGCGCGTTTACCCGATGGATTCAGCGGATTGATTCCCATGTCCGAGACCGGCCTCCCCCGCGGCGTGGCAGCAGACAAAGAGTTTCATCGCGGCGAGCAACTGCGACTGATGATCCTGGATGTTGATCGACAGAGAGAAAAAATCAGCCTTTCCCTGCGTCGAGTGCAGGAGGCGGATTCAAGAAAAGAGTACGAGCAATATATGCAGGAAAACCAACCAGAGAGCAAAGAAGAAGTGTCAAGCTTTGGAAAGGCGCTACTGGCTTCCCTGAAAGATAGCGAAAAGAACTGAGAAAGATCAATGGAAGGGCCGCTCCGCACATTGATGCGGCGCTTGCCTGCATAACTGGAAAAAGCCCGCCCATGCGGGCTTTTCTAATTTCTGGCAACATGCGAGAAAGCGCAGCGAATGCGATCTTGTTTCGACTGCGGAAACTTGCGAGAATCCAGCCTATTGCGATGGTTCGAATAGATGCGTAAACAGAGTAGTGCCCGCCCCTCCGATGCTCTGCATCAACGCGGGCCCTAACCGATCATCGCGAAGCTGATTTGCCCCGGCGGCCCTGGTGAGCTGGGCAAAGATTTCGGCCGCCTGGTAGAGAGCCGTAGCTCCTATGGGATGTCCGCGAGCTTTCAATCCTCCCATGGTAGCAATGGGAAGGCTTCCTTCCGGTCGAATAGTACCATTTTCTGCAAGAGTGTATCCTTTTCCGCGATCTGCAAAGCCGCAGGCTTCCAGACAGAGACAGGCCATAATATTGAATGCATCATGGACCTCAAAGAATCGAATGTCGGCGGCGCTGCGACCGATCCCTTCGCAAGCCCGGGCAAAGCTCATCCGGGCTGCCAGGAACTCCAGGGGATCCGCTCGGTCCTCGAGGACAAATCGGTCCGTAGCGCATCCGGACCCGGTCAGTAAAACTGGTCCTTTCTTGTAACTTTCGGCGCTCAATATGATGCAGGCCCCGCCGTCGCAAACCGGGGAGCAATCGAACAAACGCAATGGATCGGCAATCATTCGTGCTTCGATTACCTGCTCTCTGGATACTTCCTTCTGAAATAGCGCCAGCGGGTTTTTGGCCCCATTTGCATGGGCGTTAACGGCAAAATCTGCAAAGGCAGAGTGAGGGACGCCATACCTCTTTAAATATAGGCCCAGCGCTGTAGCATTTTTCAAGACCATGGTACGGTCGGCTTCGCGCACTGCATGGAGGGCTTTACGGAGCACCGGGTTTGGATCTCCCGCCGACATGCGCTCCAAACCCACGACAGCTACGGTGCGTACTTCGCCGGACTTAATAGCCAGAAAGGCGGCCCGGATGGCGGCGGCCCCACTGGCCGAGACGCTGGCAATGTCCATTGCTTCTGCGCCGGATTGTCCCGCCTCCTCGGCCACAAGGGCGGCCAGATGCATCTGACCTTCCAGTTCGCCGCTCATCATACTGGATGCGTATATAGCATCTACCGACTCGAGCTGGCTTTGTTCCAGCGCCTGTCGGAGTAAGCGACCGCCTACGGTCCAGCTGAATTCGCCTATCTCCTTCTCAACTTTGATTCGGCTGGCGCCTAATACGTGGACTCCGGGCATGGGGCAAATTGCCGAAGCCGGTCTTACTTGCCATAGAAATTTCCAGAGATCCCTTCCGGAACCTCCACTTCATAATGCAGCACAACCTTTTTGGTCTCCCCTGCCTTCAGATCGATGGACCAGACTAGAATGCCAGTGTTCGCCCGCAATTCCTTGAAGCCTTTTGTGGTTTTCTCCAGGAGGCGAATCTTAACTTTCTCGGTGGCAGTGACCGGCACTCTTTCGAATATTCGAACTTCCTGCGAGGCGGCCGTGGGGTTCTCCAGCTCCAGAGTTACTTCGGTCTGGTACAGTCGGGTCGAGCTAATCAGTCCGGCCTTTTCCTGTCGGTGGTAGATCTTTCGCTTAACTCGAACGTCACCGGAAACGCCCAGACCGGCCATGAGCTCGGCGCCGGGCGGTGTATAATCTAGATAGGTCATACCCATATAACCGTCGGGACCGTAGATGTAGCCTTTGCCCGGGAGCAAGGAAAAAGTGGAGCGATTTAGCAGTTGCAGCGCTCGGTGGGCGTTGCTGGATATCTGCCCAACAATTCGTAGATGCTCCTGCTTTACTTCCAGGGAAAGCGAGGCCACCGAAATACGCTGGTATCGTTTACCCGACGGAATACTTACGCGATCGGGCACAGCAAAGCGGACTTGCTTCTCGCTAATGCTGCTTTCTTCGGAGGTTCGGCCGTCGGCCTCTTCGCTGATTTCGTTATCGGCGCTTACGATATCGGTGTTGGCCGCCACTTCGTAGGCATGGACCTGTATGGCCGATAGTAATGGCCGACTTCCCCCGCGGTCCGGCTGTTCCGTGGAGAGTTCCATTTTTACATTTACCCAATCTTCGCCGCTGTTTTGCTGGATTAGTCCCACAAGCTTGCCCGGCATTGTCCGCGCTCCTTTGCGGTATTCCAGGTTATAGGAAACGCTCCAGCTGGCATCTTCCACCATATAGTCAAATCCAATCCTGGCACGGCTGGCTTCGGGCACGTACACAGTCAGCTCTACAACGCGCAACTCATCGGCGGTGGAGGTAGCGATTTGATCGATGCGACTCTCTACCAGATCCAGGCGTTCTTTCAAATCATCGCGCTTGCGCAAAAGGCTTTGTATCTGAAGCTGAATCTCATCGCTGGATGCGGCCACTTTCCTTCGCGTAGCCTGCCAGTCCACGTTCGCGGTAGCGCGCTCAAAAGCAGAATCGGAAATACCTTCTAGTAGTAGTTGCAGGAATCGATCGTTCAAGCGATTGAGGGTTTCCAGTTTCTCGGAGCTGCGCGTATTGGCATCCAGAGCTTTCTGGAGTTCCTTTCGCTCCTGTTCCAGCGCGGCCAACCTCCCGTCCAGGGACTCGGCGCTTTTATCCGTTCTTGTCCAGATACTTTGCACAATGCAGTTGCTTGCGCCACAAAATCCGGTAAGAGTTTCTGATTTCAATTTAACAGCCGGGCCACGATAGGTAATTCGATTTAGGCCAGCCTTTAGCGGGACATCTGCGGCCCTTCGCACCACAGCCCGATCGCTGTATAGAACCACGCTTTCAATGGGAAATGGCAGTACCTTTCCGTCGTCTGACTCCGCGGGCAGGCCAACATAGCCCGAAATCAATAAGACGGCAGCGGTCAGAACTCGAGTTTTCATCGGCTTCCTCCCTGGTTTCGTAGCACAGGCACAACGCTGCGGTCGTGGATGAGCTGATACTCCAGATGCACGGTTTCCTTTTGCCCCGCCTTAAGACTGAGCTTAAATTTCACGATTCCATTGTCATCGCGGTCCACCGGCTCGGGTCGAACCGCTACATTTTCGATAGAAATGCGATCGTCCGCAGATCGGGGGATGGCCCCGTATAATACCATAGCTATTTCGTAAGGTCGTCGGTTATGAATCGTAAATTCAATGGTACGCCGAACGGCCCGCTTTCCGCCAAACAAACCTTCCGTGGTTTCAAATTCGCCGTCCTGACGCGATATCTCAATGTCCGGATCGCGCCCCAGGTTCAGATCGTAGGTTTCTCGGGCCGACACCATGGGATGTCGGCTTGTTCCGCCGAAGTCGGGCCCATAATATACGTCCACGGGACCGGCCAGCAATGCCTGGCTGCCCGTATATTTGATGGCCGCGGTAAGATAGGCTCGGGGACTTTCGTTCAAAGATACTTCGTAGCTCAAGGAGGCTTCGTATCGGTGCTCGGAAAGAAAGATGGAGCGAAGAATGCCATCAGAGGCGATGCTTGCGGCCAGCGGTGCAGAGACGGAAAAATCGCCCGGTACCTGGCTTCCTGGAGCCACAAGCCTGGATTTTAATTTCCTGGTTTGCTCCATTTCATAGGACCATGACTGAATCTTTTCGGCGGCCTTAATTTCATCTTTGAACTGCTTTCTTTCGTCCGCAGACAACCGCTTTATGATATCCAGAGTCTGGGACGAATACTGCCGTGCATTGTTGTAATCGCGATTGTTGTAGTATTCTTCCTGCTTGTTTACCGATTCGCGAAAATTTTGCATCAGATCCCGCGCTTCTTTGGCTTTCTGATCGGCCAGGTCTTCTTTTACGGATGCCAGGTTTTTTTCATAGTAGCTTCTACTTTGAATTACCGAGTTGTCCA
>JAGRNC010000108.1 GCA_020440935.1 Leptospiraceae bacterium
CCCCGCTCATTGTCGCAACGACCATGGCATGCAGAGATGTGGATTTTGCTCCCGTCGCCAACTAATGGATTCAGTGCAAACCAGACCTGGCCCCAGATGGGCCGTTGAAATCACTATAGATTTTTAAACTTTACAACATCCTCTTCAGGTTTGGGCTAGAATAATGCCCAAACGAATATATAAGAAGAAAAGGCCTCTCATGTGGCTTGCTGGATTGTTTCTCGCCCTTTCCTTTCCAATCATCTCAACCTGCGACGTCGCTTCTACCGGCTGTATGACCGGCGATCCCGATTGTTCTACTTCATCGCTGATTGCAATGATCGCATCGCTTCCGGCCGGCCGGGCACTGTATTGGGGGGACGCCAATGACAACGGAATCTACAAGGCGGAACTGGGAACTCGCGAGGCAGAGTTAATGAAAATATCTCCCGAGTATCCCCAGGTTCTGGAGATTACCCCTTCGCATGATTGGCTCTGGTACGTGGGCGGTAGCGGAGGCACTCTATATAGAATGGATGTGCCCGCCGGCAATCCTGCCGTCTTCGACAGCAGCTATCAGGATCCGTTCGCCATTCAATTCGATGAATCGACCGGAATACTGTACGCCAGCGACAATGGCGCCGGTGAGCTGGACACAGCCGTAGCAGACTGGACCTCCAACACTGCTCTCGGTTTCCCCAGCGCGCCCATGGGGATGGCTATTGATCCCGAAAACGAAAAGCTCTATCTCAATGACTCTTCAAACATCCAACGATTTGCGCTGGACTACACTGGGTCTACGACTCTGGTAACCGGCGCCGGTAACGTATACGATCTGGAGCTCGACATCGCAGACGATAAAATGTACTGGGTAGATCGGGCCGGAAAAACCATTCAGTCGGCCAATCTCGATGGTACTGGCGTTACAACGCTCCTTGGAGGTTTAACCCAGATTCAGGGACTGGCTATTGATCGCACGAATGAGCGCATCTATTACTGCGATTCAGGTACACAGGAGATTGGACGATTGAATACCGATGGTACGAACAACCAGATCGTGTTCACTTCTGTAGCTTGCCGCGACGTAGATATTGCTCAGAACTACCTGGTTTCGCGATAAATCGCGCGATGGCCGCAGGCCAAATGCACAGGAGCCGTGACCCTATGATGTAAGATTCAGACTATTAAACCGAAGCGGTGCGAGCGCCAAGGTTGGCATGCGCATCGCGAAGCAGTCTCTCAGTAGTGGGAAAATCCACGCATGCATCGGTAATGGAAACCCCGTACTTCAAATCGGCGATGTTTTCGGGAATCTTCTGATTCCCTTCGAACAGATGGCTTTCCAGCATTATTCCGGCCAGCATATTGTTTCCCGTCTTACGCTGCTCTACTATTTCTTGAAGCGCGATCTCTTGCTTTCCGTGTTGCTTTCCTGAATTCGCATGGGAACAATCCACAATAATATGATTCTTACTGCCTGATTTCGTCAATGCCTGGATAACTTCAGCAACGCTGGCGGAATCGTAGTTAGGTTTGTTGCGCCCACCCCGAAGTATAATATGGCAATACGGATTTCCGGTGGTTCGCACGACGCTTATCATTCCGTTTTCGTCGACTCCCAGAAAGCTGTGCGGATTTGCGGCCGATTGCACGGCCTCCACAGCTACCTGTGCATTTCCGTCGGTATTATTCTTAAAGCCCACAGGCATGGAAAGACCACTGGCCATTTCGCGATGGGTCTGGGACTCGGTGGTCCTGGCTCCAATCGCAGCGTAACAAACCAGATCGCCGATATATTGCGGCACAAATGGGTCCAGAAATTCCGTGGCAGTGGGTAGACCATACTCCAGAATCTTCAATAGAATACTGCGGGCCTTTTCCAATCCGGTGTTAATGTCATAGGTGCCATCTAAATGGGGATCGTTGATCAATCCCTTCCATCCCACAGTTGTCCGAGGCTTCTCGAAGTAGACGCGCATCACCGGAAACAATCTGTCACCCAGCTCTCTGCTCAATGCAGCGAATCGCTCCGCATATTCGAAGGCAGCCTTTTCATCATGAATGGAACATGGACCGCAGATGACCATAAATCGTGGATCTTCGCCCGATAGAATGCGGGCGATGGTCTGTCTGCTTTCGCGAACCAGCGTGCTGATGGCATCGGATGCAGGCAGCGAAGATAGTAGTTCCGTCGCCGGTCGCAGTCGCTCGAAGGATTGGATATGGATATTCTGGGTAGCGCTCATTTTTAGACTCAGTATGAAATTCGGCACTCTGAAGGCAATTGGAACACATCAATTTTCTGTGCAGCGGTCATTTTCCGGCCCTGTCGCCGTCGGAAGCCAAAATCGCCCCTTCCGGCTGCAGGCCCGCATAAGAGCCGCGGAGCCCGTACAATCAGTCGCATAGAATGCAGATTCTTGCATCGCCTCCCAATTCTTGCAGAGTCAGGCTCAGTGCAGAACATTGTACCAATATCCGGACTGAACTTTCGAAATTGACACAAACCTGCCCGAAGGTAAGTTTTCGACTGCAATGCACCGAATTCTGGCCTGTCTTCTCATACTACCGCTATTGAGCTGCCTCACAGTTATTCCCGAACAGCCTGCACCACAAACCAGGCCTTCCGAATACAGGGCCCATGTGGCCAATAGTTCACTCCGCCAATCCCTGGAGCTTCAGGGGCTCATCGATAATCCGGAGAGCCCAATTCGGATCAAAGCCCAGGAGTTTCCCGTGCAATCCAACGGACCGGACTATTGCGTTGTTCCTGCCTTCGTTTTGTTTCTGGTACCCTGCTGGCGCGAACAGAAGAGCCGGCTGGAAATTGTAGTCTCCGCGCCACCCTGGCCCGGTACCAGAGAAGAACGACATTCCGCAGAGATCCAAAAGAAGCAATATATATGGCTTCCGCTTATTTTGGCCGCCCCATTTTTGAGCGATGATGCAGCCATCCAGCACGGGGCAACCCGCCTGGGCCCGGAAATTGCCAGTTCGGTGAAACGACTGCAAGCACAGGTCGATTACTTCCAGGGCGAATTAGAGCGACGACGCGGTAGAGATCGGCATGCATATCCAATTATTATCACGGGATTTCAGTCAGAGGATCACTATGAAACAGATGGAAGCCATGAGCTGAGCGCTACAGTACGAATTTTCAATAATTCCGGTAAGGACATCAAAGATTTGCGATTAACTATGCAGCCTGTAGATGCAACCGACGAATCAGAACGGCGAGTAAGATTTGATCCCATCGTCGCCAGTCTGGGGCCGGTGGGTAAGAATCAATTTGCCGCAAAGCATAGCCTTCCCTCGCTGACAGATCATCCGGAGGCCCGCGCTTTGCTTCTTACAGAAATTCGAATCTCTCTGGAGGACGGCGAGCAAATCGTTCTCGATCAATCGCGTATTCGAGAAATGATGCTTCCAGTAACCTCCGAACAGCTCCATTGAAATGCCAAATCCATTGTAGCAATTCCGGAATGCGGAATTTTCGAACCGTTTTTTCGTAGGAGAGGCCCGCGGAAACGAGACGGTCAAGGTGGCGCTTTGCTATTCACCTGGCGGAGCAGAAAAAAAGGGCGGCCTGAGCCGCCCCGTGAGTGTGCAGTCGGATGCTCACAACTGAAGGGTACACCTCAGTAGACGAATACACAATAGGATTAAGATCCTATAAATGGTTCGGCGGCTAATTTTCCGCAGTCGCAGCTAGCGATCGATACAACGCATGCGCGCTTACCGGAACTACGGCTCCACCGGAAGACTAACTTGAATTTCTGTTCCTTGCTCAGGATTGCTGGTAAATGTAATATCGCCCCCGTGTGCGCGGGCGATGAGTCGAGCGCTGTACGTCCCGAGCCCGCTTCCGCGCGAACTCTTGCCCTTCGCGTAGCGTTCAAAGAAGGTTTTCTGTAAATCTAGCGGAATAAGGCCCTGATTGTGAATAAAGATGCGTACATCATGATCGCGCTGCATTTGAACTGTAACATAGGAATCCTCGGGAGCGGCTTCGATTGCATTTTTCAAAAGATTGGCCAGCATACTCTTTAAGTATACGACTTCGCCGTTGTAGAAACATGGTTCGGCCGCATCCAGGGTTTGATCGCCCGAATAACAGAGTAATGTTACCTTTTTCTTTGCCGCGAAGGGCTCGAATCCCGATATCAAATCCGCAAGCACCGCCGAAAGATTGATCCTCTCCCGTTTCAGTTTATGGCGCCCGCTTTCCATTTCCATGATTTCGAGACTTCGTTCGAGCAATTCAAGCATATGGGCTGCAGATCTGTAGATCCGCTGGTAAATGGCAGAGTGGGGCGATCCCTGCGGGTCCGCGATTAGCATTTCCGAATGTCCCAGAATGACACCCAGCGGCCCTTTCAGATCATGCTGTATGAGCCGTTCGGCTTCTTTGCGCATTTCTTCGCTTCGGCGAAGGTGCAAATTTAGCGAGTGAATGTAGATAGCAATACCGGAAACGACCAGAGCCACGGCCAGGGTAATTCCGAGGGCAATGTAAAGCCAGGTATAATCTCGGTGCGGATCCGGATCGTACATGAATCCGTCTATCTTGTAGCCGCGCGGCATCATTCCCAGTTCCGCGTACACACTGGCAATGTGCTCCCATCGGCCTCGAAACATATGACCGATTTCCACAATGTCCGGCATTAGGAGTCGCATTTGCGCCGCTTCAAAACGAAGATGCTCCATGCTATGACGCTTGCTGTATTTGTTGTAAATGAGCTGAATGATTTCTTCCTGGTGGGCCATTGCGTATTTCCAGCCCTTCAGACTGGCCTCGCGGAAGGCCTTAACGCGCTCCGGATGGTCCCGCAGTTGCTGCTCGGTGGTAAAAAGGTTGTCCCCATAGAAGTCGATACCGGCTGCTCGGGGGGAAAACAAAAGATACGGGGTTCCTTCCTGATGAAGAGCGAATGGTTCGTCGGTAATGTACACGGACATAGCATCCGCCTCGCCGTTTACCAGCGATCGAGCATCAAATGAATGCGGCGGCTGAATCAGTTTGCTGATGGAAACTCCCTCGCGATTTAGATAAGCGTACAACTCCGCCGAATGGGGCTCGATCATGACGCGACGGCCTTCAAGCTGATGCAGAGTCTGGATACCCGAATCCTTTCGCATCATCAGCGACAGCGGCGAATGCTGAAATAGGACGGCCAGAACAACCACAGGCTCGCCCTGCGAACGGAGAAGGAGCAGATCGGTGGTCCCTACGCCAAACTCCGCATCCCCATCCAGAACTCGCCTAATAAACTGCTCGCCTTCCTGCGCTTCCCGGATCTCTACTTCGAGACCAGCCTCGCGGTAGTAACCTTTCTCAATGGCTGCATAGTATCCCGCGAATTGAAATTGATGTTTCCATTTTAGCTGTAATCGGACTTTTTCCAGTTCACCGGGCTGCGCCGGTTCGCCGTACAACCCCCCTGTCAGAGTCAGGAAGGCCGCAATTATGATGCGATTAACTTTCACCAATATCTTCTTGCCAGAGTCCTGGGTTCTTTTCTATAAACTCCGCCATCATATCGATGCATTCTCGGGAATTCATATCAATTACTTCTATGCCGTTTTCTCGCAGCCAGTCGATTCCGCCGTGAAAGTTTTTGGATTCTCCAACGAGTACTGTGCCGATTCCGAATTGTCTGATTAAGCCGCTGCAATACCAGCACGGCGCCAGGGTCGTTACCATTAGCTTGTCTTTGTAGGTCTTTTGACGTCCGGCCTTTCGAAAAGCATCGGTCTCCCCGTGGACCGAGGGATCGTTATCCTGCACCCTTCGATTATGACCGCGGCCCAGCAACCGGCCATCGGAATCGAAGAGGGCCGCGCCTACGGGAATACCCCCTTCGCGTAGCGATATGCGCGCCTCCTCTAGAGCGATCTGCAGCAAACCCGAATGATCCATGTGCCCCCCATTGGATGGTGAGAATGGTGGCCGAGCAGGAAATCCGGTCAATCAAACAATGTTGTAATTGCGGTCTGGAAGGCAGGAAGGAAAGTCAGAATGAGCGGAGGTATTAGGGCGCTAACTTCTAATCCGCAAATTCCACTTTCATCATTTCGCGAATGAAATCCCTGATCTTCAACATATCCATGGGCAATGTAAGCGTCTGGCATCGGGCGCACCGACCCTTGAATGGCTCGTGCTGGTAGCGCAAATAGAGCATCCTGGGCGGAATCCCCGGGATGACACTGAGCTTTTCTTCCAGCACGCAACCATCAATGTCCGGTCCTGCAATGATCAGGCAGTACTCCGGCCCAATGGGCTCATGGGATGTGGCGGTATCGAAACGGAGTCCGTCTTCTTTCAGGACTCCTTCCACCACGCTTCTGAGCCCATCATCGTCGGTCAAAAGAAGAATGTAGGAATGCATCGCTCCACCTGCCGATTCAATGTTCGGCTTTCTGATTCTGAAAATCTTGAACGAATTGCAGGATCTCCTTAAGGATTCGCTCCTTATCGGTACGAACGTACTCGCTCATCAGAACGTGCGACCCATCTTCTATGGCCACGGCACGATTCAATGGATTGGGGCCATCTTTACCACCGAATTGATGGAAAGCCTCAAGCATTGCATCTACGTCCGCAGTGGGATCCTGCTCTTCCTCGTTCTTGTAATAGTAAAACAGCAAGGTGGGGCAACGGATAGCTCTAAAAGTGGCGGGCCTGGCAACATATTCTTTGAGGTTATATAGAGGAACCAGTGCAGACATATACTGCACTGTGTACCAATAATTCTCGTAACCATCGACGGAACGCGGATTTTTCGGATCTCTGGAGGAATCTCGGATTTCACCGCCGTTGACAAGCTCGGCGAGGGCCAGTCCGCCCGGGACTCCCAGTACGTTTCCTGTCTTATCTCTAAAGTCGTAGAAAGGCGAGGCCAGAATCAATGCATCCACATCTTCGGGATAATGGGCCGCCAGGTAGGTAGCGATTAGTCCACCCATGCTGGTTCCCACAACGATGACCTGATCTCCTAACTTCTGCGTTTCCTTCAGAGCATCGATGGAATAATTCAGGTAATCGGACATAACCACGCTGGCATGATCTTCTTTGTTGGTGCCGTGTCCCGGTAACCGAAGATAAAACGTGTTTGCTTTAAGTGTGGCGGCCACTTGATCCATGACCATCTCACCTTCGGCGCGCGATGCTCCAAATCCATGAACGTATAGAAAAGCTATAGGCGTCTTTTCCCCGTACCGTATGAGCTTCTCCTCATTGCCTTGCCGGGCATTTTTTTGCGCCGATTCCTGAAGCCTGTCCTGCAGGTATGTGTCAAAGGAGGCTTTTTCTGCCTCCGTCAGAGAGCTTTGGTATTCATATCGTTGCGAGGGCAACAATGCATACCCGAGAATTGCGAGCGCAAGAAGGGCTGCGTAAAGCTTCCAATTGCGGTACAGTGGTCTTTCTTTTTGCATGTCTCTTTTCCGATAATGTCTATATCCGGTCGAACCTACGACAGCCAGACCAAAGGAAAAGTGTTTTTCCACCGGGAGAAATATGCCTTCAGCAGAAGATAGAATTCACCATAGCGTATTGGCCCAATCGGCCCCCAATGCCTTTCGTTTGTGCATCTTTCCGGAGCCAGTAGACGAGAATCCGGAAGAGCCAGATCTGGACCTTAAGAATTATCAGGCAATACCGGTCCATCGAGATGCAGAGGGCAAGGTAATCGCGAAAAAGAAAGGCCTCCGATTTGCCTACGATCCGCCCACCGGCATTTTTCGCCTGGATGGGGATTCCACCGAAATCCTGTCGGGGCAGGCGCGAACCGTCACCTACCCTCTGGAAAGACTGAAGATTTCCTTGAACCCGGATGACATGGTGTATGGCCTCGGAGCCGCCAGCGGACAACCGCAC
>JAGRNC010000109.1 GCA_020440935.1 Leptospiraceae bacterium
TGGGATAGCCCGGAAGGGAAGCGTTCCATTGTCGAGGTGACCGTAGAAAATATGCAGCTTCTTGGCAGCGCTCAGGGCGGCGGTGGAGATGGCGGCGGCTACGGAAGTTCCGGCGGAGGATACGGCTCTTCCAGTTCCTACGGCGGTTCGCAGCAATACGGCGGCAACGATTCTGGTTACCAGGAGCCGCCCTACATGGATCAGGGTCCATTGCCGGAAGACGACGACATTCCATTCTAGGCCAATTTGGCCAGAATCATCGTCGCTTTCAATGCGACTGATGCGACCAGAGAAAGAGGAATTAAAAACGATTAGATTCTACAGGGTTTCAAGAAGGAAAAGACCATGAAAGTAATTCTACAAAAAGATATCAACGGCCTGGGCGATGCAGGCGAAATCAAAGATGTTCGGGATGGTTATGCCCGCAACTTCTTGCTGCCTCGCAAATTGGTTCTGCCCGCCTTTACCGGAAGCGCACGCGCGCTGGAGCATCAGCAACGATTGCTTTCGCTAAAAACGGAACGCCGCAAGAAAGCAATGCAAGAGCTGGCCGGAAAGATGGAAGCTGTGCAAGAAGTCGAGATTTCTGTTATGGTAGGCGCCAAGCAGAAGCTCTTCGGTTCGGTTACTCCTCTCATGGTAGCGCGAGCGCTGGAAGAGAAAGGATACTCCATCGATAAGCGAAAGGTGGAGCTTCCCGATAGCATTCGAGCGCTGGGAACCTACAAGGCGCGCATTAAGCTGGCAGAAGGGATTACCGTTCCTCTGTCCGTTAAAGTAGTGCCCGCTAACGAGGTGGAAGAAGAAGAGTACAAAACTCCAGCCGAACGCGCCGCCGAAGCTGCCGCTGCCGCGGCAGAAGAGCAAACCGAGGCCCCTGCAGAGGCCGAAGAAACCCAGGAAGACTGATAGGCCCATGGCCGATCCCCGGCAACTTCCTGCCGATATAGAAGCCGAGCGTCAGGTGCTCGGCTCTCTTATTTTGCGTCCAAACCTGAGTATCCAGATTGCCTCCATTGTTGCCCGATCCGATTTTTTTCTGGAGGGCCATCGCCACATCTACGACTGTATCATCGCTCTTTCGCAGGACACCGTGGGAGAGCTGGATCCCATCACGGTCGTTCAATACCTGCAGGATCGAAATCAGATTAATGCGGCCGGTGGCTCAGCCTACATTATGGCGCTGGTGGAAGATGTGCTGGCGCCAAACAATGCGCCCCTGCAGGCCCAGCGAATTCGAAACATTGCTCTAAGACGGGACCTCATTGAGGCCGTCCATCGCATCGAAGAAGATGCTCGGGAACCCCAGGAAAACGAAGGAAGCTTCCTCAAGACCGTGGAGGAATCCATCCTTAAGATTACCTCCAAAACCAGTTCGAGAGGAGTCGTGTCCGCCCCGGAAATGCAGAAGGATTTCCTGGATTACTTCGAGAAATTGGTGGAAGCCCGGGGAGGGATGTCGGGCATACCCACAAGATTCGAAGAGCTGGACAATCGCACCTCGGGTCTTCGCGCCGGCGAGTTGCTCATACTTGCAGCGCGGCCAGGCATGGGAAAATCAACCCTGGCAATGAACATTGCCATGAACCTGGCCATCGATCAATCTGTTCCCATCCTGTTCTTTACTCTTGAGATGAGCCGGCTCGAAGTGTTGCTTCGGGTGCTTTGCGCCCATTCGCAAACCAACCATGCCGATCTAAAGCGCGGGCACATACCGCAGGGTAAGCGAGCCTCCATCCAGGCCTCCATGGATCAGATCTTTCGAAGTCCAGTCTATATGGACGATACAGGCGCGCTGACTATCTGGGATTGTATTAGCCGGACACGAAAACTAAACCTGGACCTGCGCACCAACGGGCAGGGCAAGCTAGGTCTGGTAGTGGTGGATTATCTGCAGCTAATGAGCGATCCGGAAAACCGAAAGTTCGGCAGACAGATGGAAGTGGCCTCCATTTCGCGAGCTTTAAAGCAGCTGGCTATGTCGGAAGGAGTTCCCATTCTTGCGCTTTCGCAAATGAACCGATCGGTGGAGCAGCGACGGGGGGAATCCGCTCGACCGCAGCTCTCCGACCTCCGCGAATCGGGCGCCCTGGAACAGGATGCAGATATGGTTATGTTTATTCATCGCGACGCTCCAGGGGAGGGAGAAGATCAGGGCGAACGCGCCGGTCAGGCCGAACTGATCATCTCAAAGTATCGCGCAGGCCGTACCGGCGGATTCTACCTGGCCTACCGGCCCGAGCTATTTCGATTCGATAACCTGGTAGATGCGGGAAGCACCGAGGCCTGATTCAATACGCAATAGGCAATACGCAAGACCGGGACTTCTGATTGGGAGCCCGCCGAATCAAGTCGGACTGGTCAGGGATAGGATTCGGAACGGCCGCTCCTTACTACAATATGGCGAAGAAGACTCAAAAATCCTTTATCTGCAATTCCTGCGGCGCCACCTACACTCGATGGCAGGGAAAGTGCACGCAGTGCAATGAATGGAATACCATCGATGAGGATCATTCTGCGCCCGTTATTTCCGGCAAACGCGTAGAGGCAGCGGGTCCGCTCAGCGATCTACCGTTTCTGGCGGAAATCGATCCCGAAGAGACAGCACGAAAATCCACAGGGATGCCGGATCTTGATCTCGTTTTAGGAGGTGGCCTTGTGCCAGGCCAGCTGATCCTTCTGGCCGGCGAACCAGGAGTGGGAAAGTCCACCCTCATTCTGGAAATCGCGCGAAAATTTACGGGCAGGATTTACTATTTTTCCGGCGAGGAAAGTCCGGGTCAGGTTCGCATGCGAAGCGATCGAATGAAGATCGATGGAAGCCGCATAAAGATATCCCGCGAAATCGAACTGGATGCAATCTGCAGTCGAATGTCACGGGATAAACCCGACCTTCTGGTGGTGGATTCCGTGCAGACCATCTCATCCAGAGAAGGCAATCTTCCGGGAAGTCCGGGCCAACTCAGGGATGCGGCCTTTGCTCTACTGGAAGCGGCCAAGCGAAGCAAGGTTCCCGTATTGCTCACCGGCCATATCACAAAGGAAGGTTCTATCGGAGGACCACGTTTACTCGAACACATGATGGATACGGTCCTCTATTTCGAAAGCGATCGGAATAACCATTATCGAATCCTTAAATCCACCAAGAATCGATTTGGACCTGTCGGCGAAGCGGCAATCCTGGAAATGAAATCCGATGGTATGACTCCGGCCGAGCGGCTATCCATGATGCGCAGCGAAGAGCCGCCATCGGGATGCGTTCATTCTGTTATCCTTGAAGGCAGCCGGCCCATCGTTGTTGAAGTGCAGGCCCTGGTTACCCGTAGCGCTTATGGGCCCGCGCGGCGTGTGGCCGAAGGGTTGGATACCGGCCGATTGCTACTTCTGGCAGCCGTACTGGAAAAGCATCTGAAACTGCGGCTTTCCGATTACGACATTTTCGCAAACATCGCGGGCGGTTTTCGCGCTGATGAGCCGGGTCTGGACCTGGCATTGTGCGCGGCCATTCTGTCTTCTTTCAACGAACTGCCGGTTTCCGGAAGCACCGGAATCCTGGGCGAAGTGGGGCTGAGCGGAGAGATTCGTCCTGCCTCGCGCGAAGGTATCCGCTTGAAGGAACTGGCCAGTCTTGGATTCGAAAATCTGTATATTTCCAACGGTTCCTCGCTGGCCGAAATGGAAGGATGGAAAAAGAAGCTCTATTTGCGCCAGCTTTCGGGTGTTCAGGAACTGCCCGGAGCCCTGTTCGCGGGCCGGGAAACCGATGGTCAGTAATCGGGCGATTTCCAATATTGTTTCTATGCTTAGACGCTTTACCCGGGCCACAGATCATCGCGGAAAGAATCCTGGACTATCTGCGCATTTCTCAAAAATCATCGCTTTTCTCTTATTGGCTGGAGCGCTGCTGCTCCTGGGTGGCTGCAATGCCGATCCCAATGCCACCGATGTGCAGCGGGTGAAGGAGACCTTTCTTCAGCTTCGATTTCAATCGGGCATACAACCCGAACTCAAAGGTAAGAACGACCTTGAACTTTTCAATATGGCCTGTCGTCATAGCCATGTAAAGTGCAACGAAGTATTGAAAAATCTTCAGTCATCTGACCCCGATTTTTTCAATACTCTGGAAGACAGCGCGAAGGACTGATTCCGCCCGGCGGACTCATCCGTAGAAACTGGCAAAGGATCAAATCTATGAAAAAAGAAAGAATACTCTGGATGGCCGCAGTAGGCCTGCTCCTGTCCGGTTATTTTTTTCGTCCGCTCTATTCAGAACAAAGCAATCTGGACGAACGCTATCGGCTTACCCTTGAAATGATTCTGCAAAGCATCAAGGGAAACTACGTAGAAAAAATCGATGATCAGACACTGCTTCTGGGCGCCATCCGTGGAATGATGGCGGCTACCGGGGATCCATATACTCGATTTCTAGATCCTGAGGAAACTGCCGACTTCTCCCGAGCGGAAGGCGGCGCGCTGGTGGGTATTGGCGTAGAAGTTACCATGTGCCAGAATGTGCCTTGCATTATTGCGCCCATCGATGGTAGCCCGGCGGCCAGGGCCGGAATCAAGCCGCAGGATCGCATTATTGCTATCGATGGAGTAAGCACAGAAAACAAATCATTTGCGGAAATTCTTCGCATCATGACCGGTGAAGCAGGCAGCACCGTAACTCTTAAGGTGGAACGCAAGAATAGTCTCGAACCGCTGGAGTTTAAAATTGCGCGGGCCGTAGTTGAAATAGATTATTGCCGCGGCGAAATCCTTCCGGGGGATATCGGCTATATACGACTTTCGCAGTTTTTCGGAGAGGACTCTGGAACTGTAGATACCTTTCGAAAATGGATTGATACGTTCGACAAGAAGAAAGTTCGCGGAGTGGTCCTGGATCTTCGTAACAATAGCGGCGGCCATCTGGAGATGGCGGTCACCCTTGCATCTATGTTTCTGTCTCCCGGCCAGGTAGTGGTAACTGCGCGGGGCCGCGAGCGTGGACAGGAAACGGTGTACAAAGTGAAAGAAGCGGAAACCAGGCTTAGCGCTTCTATCCCTGTGGTCGTCCTGATCAACGGCGGAAGCGCCAGCGCCTCCGAGATACTGGCCGGCGCCTTGCAGGATCATAAGCGTGCCGTTTTAGTGGGCGAGACTTCCTTTGGAAAGGGATCGGTTCAAAACATTTTTCGTCCGCTGCCGGGAAATACATCGGCTTTGATTACAACGCAAAAATATTTTACTCCCAACGATAGGTCCATCCATGGCATCGGGCTGACGCCGGATATTAAAGCCGGAGACTGGGAACCGTCCATGGAGGATCGCTACTTTACGTATCTGGCCAAGACTTCGGGATTTCTGGACAGCTTTGTGAAATCCCATGCAAATTTGAATACGGAAACACTGAAGCAATTTAGAGCTGAAACAAAAAAGCGAAACCTGCGACTGAGCGATGAGGCAAGTCTCATTCTGTTGCGTTCGCAGTATGTTGATACGTTAATCCCCCGGCCGGGCCTCGATCCGCAGCTTGATCGCGCCATCCAGTACATCAAAAAATGAGCGATGGGAGGTGGGCCCTTGAACGCAGCTACTCCTTCGCTCAGTCCGGCAGCGGACGGTATCATTGGCCTGGGAATTGAAAGTTCCTGCGATGAAACGTCCGTATCAGTTGTGGTCGATGGTCGCGAAATTCTATCCAACGAAATATATTCGCAGATATCCGAACATGCGCCGTACCATGGGGTTGTGCCCGAAATTGCCAGTCGATCGCATCTACTAAAGATTAACTCGGTGTACGAATCGGCGCTGCAGAAGGCCGGGGTTTCTATTGAAGATGTGGCTTATTGCGCCGTAACGTCCAGACCAGGGTTAACCGGCTCACTCATGATTGGGGCCCAGCTAGCGCGCTGTTTGCATTTAGTACATTCCATTCCCATCGTCACTGTGGATCATATCGAATCGCACATGTATGCGGTATTTCTGGAGGGCAAGCAGGTAGAGTATCCCTTTCTGGGCCTGCTGCTTTCCGGAGGCAACTCCGCCATTTTCCTGGTTCATGGGCCCGAACAAATGGAAAGACTGGCCACGACCATGGATGATGCACTGGGTGAAGCATTCGACAAAGCGGCATCGGTGCTGGGTCTTGCTTATCCTGGCGGTCCGCAGGTAGAAAAACTGGCCCTGCAATATGCGCAAAAGAATCCGAACGCCGCATCGGCTCGGTGTATTTTTCCTCGCATCCTTCGCGACCTTCCAGCGGAGCGGATGGCATTTTCTTTTTCGGGCATTAAGACGGCCGTGTTACAGGCGGCTGCGGAGCGCGATCCTGAATTGATCTGTTTCGACTTTCAGCGCACCACTTTTGAGCTGGTGACACGAATGTTGAAGCGAGCGGTGCAGAGTACAGGGATAAAGCGAATCGTTGCATCCGGAGGAGTGCTTTCCAGCGGATCGCTACGTACTGCTCTGGAAGAATCCGCCGAGCGCGATTGGAACCTGGTATATCCTGTGGATCGAAAACTATGCACCGATAATGCGGCAATGGTTGCCAGCCTCGGATACAGACTCTTTGAGAAAGGAAATCGCAACCCGCTGGATTTTGCCGTATCCAGCCGTCGTTGAACGTTTCAAAAATTGGTTTACCGCAGCCTAAATGGGGTTTTTCTCCGCAACTATGGGTTTTTTAACCAATCGTCTGGGCTGGGTTCCCAATCTGTTTACTCTGGGCAATTTGTGGCTCGGTTTCTTTAGCATTATTATTTCTCTGCAGAACATCGGAAACCCGGATCTGCTTCGCGTGGCCGGGGGATTCATTATACTGGCCGTTCTTTGCGATGGTTTGGATGGCTTTGCGGCCCGATTGCTCAATGCAAGCTCGGAAGTGGGAGCCCAGCTGGATAGCCTGGCGGATCTGACTACCTTTGGTATTGCGCCGGCGGCGTTGATGTATTCGCTTTCGTTGAATGATTTCATGGTGCCTCTTACCGATCGAATTTCTCTTCCAGCGGGAATGATCCTGGCCGCCATCTATCCGGCTGCAGCGGCCTTTCGATTGGCTCGCTTTAACGTCGAGCACGATCCGGATCATTTCATCGGCCTACCTTCTCCGGTGGCGGGGCTGATTATCGCGCTGATGCCTCTGGCCTTCCAGGAGCGTCTGCTTATCCCCGCGCCTATTCTGATTGGCCTTTATGTTGCCTGCGCCTATTTAATGGTTTCTACCCTCCGGTATTCAAAAGTGCAGGTTACCATGGTGCGTCGATTTTCTCCGGTGCGCCTGGCCATTGTTGTTGTATTCCTTCTGTCGGTGCTGGTATTTCTGGGACTGCGCTATGGCGGGGACTTTTCCGCTGCAGGTTTGTTCGCCATCATTATCATCTACATTGTGTCGGGACTGGTAACTTTTATTCTGCACTTGATCCAGGAATTCCGGGTCTAGGCCAGGGATCTGGCAGTTTCCATCGGCCCTGTATTTGAAAGTAGGTTTGCGACGAGGCGTTATCCTGGCTTCGGATAAAGTAAAGTTGCAGCCTTACATTTGCGCTTCCTGCTTCGACGGACAGTAGCTGATCGGGGGCTTCATAGATTCTTCGCGCAGGGCCAAATCGATCGGGACTGGTAAAATGAGCAAAGGCCCAGTCGCGGTGCGCCTGCTTGAAGCCCAACTCCATCGAGTAAGAGCCCTTACGAAATTCCAACGAGGCTTCTGCCCCTAAAGAAGGGCGAGGCTTTCTCGCCCCGGTAATAACCAACCTCGCCTGGAATTGAGGTCGAAGCTGATTTGGCTCCGTATGCCAGAGGCCGGCCTGGGCGCCCAGGCCCACGCAGCGAAAGT
>JAGRNC010000010.1 GCA_020440935.1 Leptospiraceae bacterium
AACGAATCCCAGCAATTCGTCGCGTAACGGCCCGCTGCCGTGCAGAACTCGAACCCCGGGAAGCTCTTCTCTGGACATTCGCCGACCGGTGGGATCGACAATGTGCAGCACAGTTTCGGATGTATGCTTTCCCACCAGTCCTCGGCCCTGTTCGCCGATGATTTGCTCCATGCGGGCATTGGCATGAATAATCCTACCCGTGGCATCCAGCACCAAATAACCCGATCCCGTATCTTCCATTCCCGAACCCAATGCGTCCTATCTATTTCGGACGAAATTTAATGCGCAAATACGCAATGGCAATTAGCAATTTGCAGCAAGAGCGAAATTAACTCTTAAGGAGACGTTCGTCCGGCACGGGGCCTTAGCATCAGGGTTTGCTTCAGCGGCAGATACACCTTTGCAGAGAGTGACCGCTCCCGAAGGCACCGACGAAGCGATTGACCCCCAGAGCAAGCCAGCTTGCACTGTAGCCATGAAGATTGCACTCATCGGATCCGGCGGACGCGAGCATGCACTGTACTGGAAACTGAAGCAGACAGCATCCGAAGTTCATGTATTTCCGGGAAATGCAGGGATTCCTGCCGCGGATCGGCGAAAAGAGCCGTCCTATGGATCCGACTTTGGAGCGCTAAAAGAGTATCTGATTAGCAATAAATACGAGTTAGTTGTCGTTGGTCCGGAACAACCCCTGGTGGATGGAATCGCCGATTCTCTGGAAGGCAATATCCCTGTATTCGGCCCCAAGGCGTCCGCCGCCCGCATCGAAGGGTCCAAGGAATGGGCCAAGTATTTTATGCAGAAGTACAGGATTCCCACTGCCCGCTCCATTGCCTGCGAAACGGTGGAAGAAGGCTACGAAGCGCTGGAGCAAATGCCGTCGCCGTATGTGGTCAAAGCGGACGGTCTGGCCGCGGGAAAAGGAGTCACCGTTACAAATAGCATTAAAGAGGCGCGCCATGCAATCCACGATTGCCTGGAAAGGAAGGTCTTTGGGGATTCGGGAAACACGGTCATCGTGGAGGAGTTCCTCAAAGGAAAAGAGGCCTCGGTGTTCGCCCTTTGCGACGGAAAGCGTGCCGTGCCATTCCGGGCCGCTCGGGACCATAAGCGCGCCCACGACGGCGATGAAGGACCCAATACGGGCGGAATGGGAGCGGTAACGCCCGTAGAATACATCTCTGATAACCTGATGGCCAGGATCCAGAAAGAAGTTCTGGATCGGGCCATGAATGGATTTCGCGAAGAGGGATGCGCTTATCGTGGATTGCTCTACGCGGGACTGATGATCGATGGCGACAAAGTCAACGTAGTGGAGTTTAACTGTCGCTTTGGCGATCCGGAAACCCAGGCCTTACTGCCCGTACTGGACGAAGATCTGGCCGCCCTGTTCCTGCAATGCGCTACGGGAGATTTGCAAGTAGATCGTCTTCGATTCATGGATCTGTCCAGTATCATTGTAGTCGTCGCCGCCGATGGGTATCCAGGGAGCTACAAAAAGGGTTTGGATATGACTCCGCTTATGCAGACCGAGACCGAACAAGATCTACTGGTGTTTCATGCAGGAACGGAAATGGAAAACGACAAAGTTGTGAGCACGGGAGGTCGTATAGCAGGAGTGGTAGCATCGGGCCGATCCGTGGCCGATGCGCGAAGCCGGGCCTACGCTCTTTTGCAGAGCAACCCGGTGGATGGAACTTTTTACCGAAAGGATATCGGATCACTGAGCTAAGCCCGTTAAACTCAGCTTCGACGTTCCGTCCTTTCTATCGAAACAGAAGGTAGATACCCAGAATTAAGGAGACGAAGAGTACAGTTCCCATGGCAGTTCCCATGGCCGGACCAAAACGATAGGCGCGGTACTCCTTTCCATGCAGCCAGGCCAATGGGTTTCGAAACCCTTCGCTTAAAGCGCCAGCAATGTATTCCAGTCCATCGGAAAGCCAGGAAAATATCTCGGCCACCACGCGTACCAGCCGAACTCCAAACCAATGGCCGGGCTTTCTGTAAAACCAGTCCACATCCAGGGTAATCCCTGGCCACTCTGCCAGCCGATCTTTAATCAGATAGAAGCCCGCGAAAGCCAGGACTAAGATCTGCGTGGTTTCTACCAGATGGTATACCGTGAACGGATTGTAATGGTTCGCATACGGTAACTGATCATAGAGAATCCATGGATAAACGCCGGTTCCAACACATAGCCCGGCCGCCAGAATCATCGCAATGGTCATATTCCGGGGGATGCGCCCGGCATCAATGGGCTCGGACGAATGGCCATGGCTGGCATGTCGGCCCCCCGGCGGGGCAATCCAGGTAAAGTAAGGCAACTTTAAGCCTGTATGGAGGAAGGAACCCACCGATGCCCCTAAAAGAATCAGGACAATCCATTCCTGATGCGCTTCGCCAGCTGCGCTAATAATCATAGACTTACTGATAAAACCATTAAAGAGCGGCGCTCCGGCGATGGATGCCCCGCCCACAAAGTACAGTAACATTACCCAGCGCAATTTTCCTGCCAGTCCTCCCAGTTCGGAAAGCCGATGCCTTCCTGTGGACTGGATCACCGCTCCTGCGGCCATGAATAGTAGCGATTTATAGAGTATGTGACTGAAAGCATGAGTGGCGGCTCCATTGAGCGCCATCTCCGTTCCGATTCCAATGGCCACCACCATATAGCCCAACTGCGATATGATACTAAATGCAAGAATCTCTCGAATATCGTCTACAATCAGCGCGTAGATCGATCCATAGATGGCCATGATTGCGCCCATCCAGATGAGCGCTTCCCAACCCGGATACAAACGAATCAGAAGATAAATGGCCGATTTGGTGGTTAGTGCGCTCATGAATACTGCGCCTGTTACAGTGGCCTTTGGGTAGGCATCAGAAATCCATGCGTGCAGCGGAGGCATGGCGGTGTTCAGGCCGATGCCAATGAGCATAAGCCAGGCCGATGCAGAATTGGAAGGGGAAATGGCTTCCAGCGCAATAGAGCCGGTGGCATTGATGTGCATCAAAATCCCGGCGAAAAGCAGGCCGCCGCCCAAAAAGTGCATGGCCAGATACCGCATGCCCGCCGCATCGGATTGTTCGGTCCGGCTGGCCCACACCAGAAAAGTGGAACTAATGGCCATTACTTCCCAGAATACAAAGGCAGTGAAGAAATCGCCGGCCAGAGTCAGCCCCAGGGCGCCGGAAAGGTAGAGCAATGCTGAAACTTGCTGTACTCGATCACGGATATGAAGAGCGTATATGCCGCCCACAATGCCTACAATGGAGAAGACCGTGCCAAAAATGCGCGCCAGAGAGTCGATGTGAGCCAGGGTAAGATGGTAACTTGCAAAGCTCAAAGTTTGGATGTATCCATCGGGATGGATCCATAAAAGCGCCAGAGCGGCGGCCGGGAAGAGAGGGAATACCCAGCCGCGTAATCGGGCCGGAAAGCCAAACATTACCAATGCGCCAACGATCAGAACTAGCGCGGGGTGGAGCAACAGAGCGATGGGATCAATCATAGTAATGCTCCCCGCGTCTCAGTAGTCGGCGCAAACCGATGGATAAGAGTAGCAGACCGATGGAGATAGCAAGACCAAACAATCCATAGAAAATCGGTATCGAATTCCACCAATGGTGCTGTTCACCCGAAAGCATGGTGAACTCCACGACAACACTGGCGGCCAGAAGCAAAAAAAGTAGAATGGAAAAGAGGGTCTTCATTATCGCACTCCTACAGGGGCCGCCGGAAATAACGAATGCGCCACCGTTCCAGCAAGGTCAAAAAAGTGAAAAAACAGGTTTGGATAAATCCCAAAAGCAATGGATAGAGTAGCGGTAAGAACCAGCGGGGCTACCATCCAGGGCGAGGCCTCCTTTTTCCCTTCCAGGCCTTCTGGCTTACCAAAATAGGCTCTTCGCACAATCGGAAAGAAGTATCCAAGATTCAAAAGACCGCTGAGCACCAGAATGATCAACGGGGCCAGTCTGTGGGCTTCCAGAGAGCCCAGAGCAAGATACCATTTGCTTACAAATCCATTGATGGGCGGCATTCCGGCAAGGCCCATGGAACCCACGGTGAAAGCCGCCATAGTCCAGGGCATCACCTTGGCGATTCCATTTAGTTCGCTGATGTTTTCGCGATGCAGATTTACATAGATGGCGCCCGCCGAGAAGAACAAGGTGATCTTCATGGTGGCATGCGCGGCAATATGCAGAATGGCTCCTTTCATGCCGAGCGGACTGAGCATTGCCGCGCCCAGAACGATATAGGAAAGATGGCCAACTGTGGAATAAGCAAGCCTTCGCTTCAAGTTGTCCTGCTGGAATGCAAGCAGCGATGCCAGAAGTATTGTGGTACCCGCAAAGAGCATTAGAATATCGTTTAATCCCAGCTCCGCCATGACTTCCGGACCGAATACAAAACCGACCACTCTGATTACGCCAAAGACACCCGATTTAACCACGGCCACGGCGTGAAGCAGAGAGCTCACCGGCGTCGGCGCCGCCATGGCCGAAGGTAGCCAGGAATGAAAAGGCATGATGCCGGCCTTCACTCCGACGGCGGCCAGATAGAGTAAAAAAATACTGACAACGACTACCGAGGAAACGGCGGCATTGGCGAAAATCCCGCCTGGTTTAAAATCTACAGAACCAGTGTAGATATATGTTAGCGCGACAGCGGTAAGCAGTAGCAATCCCGCGGTCAATGTGTATGCCAGGTATTTTCTACCTGCATCGATAGCCTTTTTCGATTCCTTGTGCACCACCAGCGGATACGTGGCCAGCGTAAGAAGTTCGTAGAACAACAAGAAAGTTACCAGGTTTCCGCTAAATGCAATACCCAGGGTTGCAGTCAGACAGACGGCGAAACTGGCAAAGTAGCGTGTCTGATGCTTTTCTCCTGCCCCTCGCATGTAGCCGATGGAGTAGAATGATGTAAAGATCCAGAGGCCTGCCGCGACTACCGCAAAGTAGGTCCCAAAGGGATCGGCGCGAAATAGAATCGGAATTCCTGGAAGTATTTCAAACAGCGCAATCTGGAGCACATGCCCCTGCAGCACTTCCTGCAATATCCAGAGCACCAGGCCGAACTTGATAACCCCTGCAAGAATGGTCCAGAATTCGCGGAGGTTTCGATGCCTGGCCGAAAGAACAATGAATGGCACCGCCATCAGACCAGTAAAAACTGCGTAAAGAGGTAACATTTCCATCGTTTACCTTCCTGCCGCCAATTCCACCGGAATGATTTTCTGGATATAATCTACCAACCAGACGTTACCAAGACCAAATACCAGAAGCAACACAGCGAGCCCCAGAGCCGGCCATGCCAGACTGGCGGATTCCTGCGATGGAATCCGAGAATCCCCGTCTTCGCGTCCGGGATTCTTCAAATAGACCTTCTCAATGATTCGAAAGAAGTACACTGCATTCAGCAGCGAACTTGCCAGAAGCACCACGAGAAACAGTATCTGTCCGGTTTCAAGCGAACCGATGGCCAGATACCATTTGCTGAAGAAACCGGCCATAGGCGGAAGGCCAATCATGGACACGGCACACAGAGTAAATGCTGCCATGGTCCACGGATACTTTCGGTGAAACGTATGATCAAACTGCCGAATGTCGCTGTGTCCGGCCTTAAGCCGAATATTGGCAGATACTAGAAAAAGACCCGCTTTCATGATCGCATGATAGAGTATATGCAATAGCGCGCCAACAAATGCGATGGGACTGCCCATCGTAAATCCCATGAAGATATAACCAATCTGCGACACGGAGCTGTAGGCCAACATTCGTTTCTGCTCCCATTGTCCAATCGCCATAATTGAGCCGTAAATGATGCCCGCGGCCGCCAGCATACTTAAAATCGTAGTTACAGGGATCACTGCGTTTACATTGTCCACGCCAAAGACAAACAGTACCAAACGAATGACTACATAAGCCGCTACCTTCGTTCCGATGGGAGCAATCAGGGCAGTGGAAGTGGACGATGCATGGGTGTAGGCGTCGGGTAGCCAGCCATGCATCGGAAAAAGCGCCGCCTTCAATCCGATCCCCACGATCATCAACAAAACTCCGGTGATAATGGCAGGCTGGGTGGCCACACGTGGCATGATTCCCTGAAAATCGATCATATTCAGGGTGCCGGCCACGTTGTATAGAAAGCCAAGGCCCAATAAGTACAGCGAACCACCTACCGTCCCAATAATTAAATACCGAAAAGCAGCAAAAGGTGCAGGCCGACCGCCGATGGCAATCAAAGCATAACTGGCTAAGGAAGAGATCTCAAGAAATACAAAGAGGGTAAACATATCTCCCGTGAGCACCATGCCATTGAAGCCAAATAGCAACAGCATACATACAGTGTAGAAGGGCATCTGCTTGTGCGGAAATTCCCGGGGATACACTCGCCGCGAATGGATAAGCACAACCACTGCAACGCTATTGATAACTGCCAAAAGGAAAGCAGAGAGCCCATCGTAGACGAATTCAATTCCGATGGGCGGCTTCCAGTCGGCCATGAAATATCGGATGGGGCCGTCCGGAATAACAAACAGGAATCCGTAAATCGAAAGCCCCGCAACAATCAATGCGAACAGAGATGCCAGAGGCTGCGAAAGCTCCTCTTTAATGAGAGCCGCAAGCGGAAGAATCAGTGCAGCCGCCAGAAAGATCAAAGGGATGATGATGGGCAAATGGTGAATCATTGAATTTTGTCCAGAAGCTCCTTTTCCTCAAGTGTGCGATACCGATTCCAGATGGTAATCAGAAGCGAAAAGGCAACCCCCAGAGTGGCCACGCCAACAACGATTGCAGTGAGCATCAATGTGTGCGGCAGCGGGTTCAGATAATTTGCGGTTTGCTCCACCGGTAAGGCCGGGTCGCGCACCGGCACAGTGGCATTGGGGCGCGATGCCAGCGAAACGTAGAAAATGACGATCGATGATTGGACAATGGTCAGACCGATCATCTTCTTAACCAGGTTTCGCTTTACCATAACTCCATAGAGTCCAATGCAGAGCAAAAGCAGAGTTAGCCAGTAAGCAAAATGTCCCAGAAAGAACTCAAACATGATCCTCACCCCGCGTCAGGTTGTCGTAGATCATGATCAAAATCGCCATCACCGCCAGACTAATACCGATTTCAATGATCAGAAGTCCGTAGTAGCGGAGCATCACAGGATCGATACCCGGATTGGGAAGATGGCCATAGTCCAGAAACTGGCCGCCAAAGAATAAGGCCGTTAGCCCCGTGGCGAAATAAATGAAGATACCCGCGGCAGCCAGCGGAGTTGTGACCATTTCGCGCACCTGCAATCCTGCCACAGCGTTGCCCCCGGCAATGCGAATCAGCAGAACGGAGGATGCAAGCAATGCTCCACCCTGGAAACCGCCGCCCGGACTATAGTGGCCATGAAAGACTACATACAGACCAAACAGCATGATATACGGACTGAGCAATCGCGCTCCCAACAGAATAATGGGACTGTCCATTTGATTCTTCATCGTTTTCGTCTCCTGCGCAGAATCAAAATGGTGATCAGTCCGGCTGTATAGATGACGGTTTCTTCTCCCAGAGTATCCAGGCTACGATAGTCTCCCAGAACCACGGTAACCATATTGGGAGTATGGGCATCGTGGTAAGCATGGGAAATATAGTACTCCCCGGCGTCGATTTTGCCAGTATCTCCGCGGCTCAGAGCCCTCCGTGTCTCGGTTTGTCCGCGATAGGGCATATCGGTGGAACCATATACAAGAAGGCCAAAAAACATTGCGATCAAGATGATGTAGAGCTTGTTCAAATCGGCCTCCTGTTGCCTTTTTCCGCCATCGAATCTCTCATGATCAATCCCCTGTTTTGCTGGTCGTCTGATAGAGCGCGACAATGAACAGAATACCGGTGACGCCGGCCCCTACCACGGCTTCGGTGAATCCCACATCCACCGCGCCCATGGTTACAAAGAGCAGCGCGCTGGAGAAGGAGAACACCGTAAGCATCACCACTGCCACCAGGAGATTTCGAGACTCCAGCGCTACAATAGCCATCAAGACTATGAAGAGCATGAGTATTAGTTCCAGTTCCCAGTTCATTCGCGCTTCTTCCCGGTAAGCACTGGCTTAATTCCCCTGCGAAAGGCGGCGCGCCCCAGTGCATGGGTCCCGATGGGATTAGCCAGCGCGATGAAAACTACGATCAATGCAAGTTTGAGGCTGCTCAAGGTCAGACCTTCGTAGACGATCAAGCCTATGATTGCCAGAAGCATTCCCAGTGTGTCGGATTTGCTCACCGCATGGGTCCGCGCAAAAAAGTCCGGCAATCGCACAATTCCAATGCTGCCCACAAGCATAAAGAATATGCCCGTTACGACCAGGATAACGCTAACAATGGATTGAATCTCATTCATCGGAATCGGCTCTCCCCGAGGTGAAGTATTTGGCGATAATTAGCGAGCCAATAAAGCCTAGAATCGCATAGGCCAGAGTAATATCGATGAACATATCGATCCGATTGTAGATTATGCCGATCAGACAGATCAATACGATGGTCTTGGTCGCGATGGCGTTAGCCCCCACCAGGCGATCATAAACCGTAGGACCCTTCACAACTCGTATCAATGGTACCGAAATGATAACGGTAAGAATTACGGCAGAATATAGAAAGAAAGCCGTCATGAAAGCTCCTCCGGGGAAGAATAGAATCGCACATCGTAAACCACGGACTTACGTTCTTTCGTAAACAGTCGGGCCACCCTGGACGGCATATTGTCATCCACCACAGTACTGATGGATTGTGGCGTCAGCGCATGGACCGTGAATTCATTTCCCTGGATGTCAATTGTCAAAGTACCGGGCGTTAGAGTTATGGAGTTTCCCAGAATCATGCGCGCATGAGCGCTGGGAAGGTCCGCCTTAAAGCGGACAATGTATGTGGAGATCGGTAGACTTTTTCTAAGAATGATTCCGGCCACATGGAAACCGGAAGCGATAATCTGCCAGGACAACCAGAGAAGGTAGTATAAGAAGTAACCGTATCTTAGATGGCGCAGATCGTCTTTTTCATCGGCGTAGAAGCTATGCTGCTTCAGGCTATGGTTCATGATAAGAACTATCAGCACAGACAGTACGCCCAGGCTCATATGGAACCAGTCAAAGTATCCGCTCATGATCAGCCAGAAACCAAAGAGTGATGCAAAGGAAAGTAGCAGGCTGATGGGAGAGACTTTCTTCATAATCTGTGCCCCTTAATTTAGCACCGAACATCGGGCCCGAAAACAAAATCATTGCCAATAGTGACGATGAAATGCCGCCCATTAGAGGAACGGAACACCGACCATGTCAATCCTTTCCTCCCGCTCCGACAGCAAGGAGTCCCGAATTGCGAGACCGGAGCAGCCATACCCCCCATAGGTATGTGTTTTGTCCGTAAATAAAGGAAGCAAGGCGCGCCGGGGCCATTAAAAAACTAACCTGTATTATAGAACAAAACAGGGGAAACATCTTGACATGGCCAGGGGGACATAACACAGTCCGGATTGTTCTGCCGGTTCCGTCCATTTCTGCCGACGGTATTACTGGGCCGTGATTCTATGCATTTTTTTGTCTCTAGCTCACTCAGTCAGCTTTCCCGCGCGGAAGTGCTCCGTCTGCAGAAGTCCCTCAAAGTGATTCTGCGCCACGAGAATAAGACCGAAAGGCTGCAATCCACTCTGCTTTCCCTCTATAATAATCTGCAAACCGCGCCCTGCCTTGAGCACGATTCCTTCCGAAGGCTACTCACCGCCGGTGGGGTGCTGGCAACGGAAGAGCTGACCTCCTCCGAACAAGAAGAGCTTCGAGAGAATCCATTTGTGGTATGGCCCAACGCATCCTTCTGCTCGGTGGCTGGAGAAGCGCTGGAGGCCCTTAAGAAGGACAATCGATTTCTTCGCAGCGGCTATCTATTTGCTTTCATCAGCCGGCTTTCCTCCAAAGAAATCAAGGCCTGGGCCCAGTGGATTGCCCGTACGGACCGATTGGGTAGAAAGCCCTCCAATGCTCAGGAATTGTATCGATACCTGCTATTAGTTAAGGCGCCCGCTCAAGAGCCGCCCGGACAGCAATCAGCGACCGAAATCGACGGCATGGATCTGAAAGCAGTGCTGGTAGACGAACCCACATCGCCAATGCATTGGTTTTATCGGGGGGTGTTGCCATTCTATCGATGCCTGGATGATCTACACGGCAAGATGCAAAAAGAAGATTCCCCGGCCGAAGTGCATCGAATTCTGGAGGCATTCCAGCGCGGCGATCTGATCAGCTTTGGTGAAATCACCGGCTTCGGAGAGCCGCTCAAATTTCTAATCCGTAAAACCCGTGAACACGGACCCAGCACGATTACCCTGCGGGCGCTGGGACAAACCACTTCCGAAAGCGCCGAATCGCTGGAAACTTCCAGTCCTTCCCTATTCTAGATTCTTACAACCGGCTTGAGAGTCCGATCCGATCAGGCACGCCGCTCCTCTCAGAACTACCCGGTCCCATTTCTGGCCCATTAGATTTAGCTTAGCGTTGGAATCGGATGATCTTCCAGGCGCTCCAGAGCCAGCCTACGATGAACAGCACCCCGCCGATGGGAGTAACCGCGCCCAGTATTCCGGTACCAGTGGCGACGAGCAGAAAAAGAGAACCAGAAAAGAATAACACTCCGCCCGCCAGTGCCCAGGCAGGCTTTCGCAAATCGGGACCGCCAAGAAGCGAAGAAAGCGACAGAAACAGGATTCCCAGAGAATGGAACATCATGTATCGTACGGCCGTGTGGTAGATTTCCAGGTATCGATGGCTCAAAACACCCTCCAGGCCATGGGCGCCAAATGCGCCTGCGGCAACAGACAGGGCTGCCAGAATGGCTCCCATACACATCAAGATCCGAACTTCTTTGGTATTCATCGGGTCTAAAGACGGTAGCTTTTTGATTGCTGTCCAGCAAACTAAGTGCGACTGGAGTATTCTATGTTTCGTTGGTTGATTCGCCCCTGCCTGGCGTGTGGAATTTTTTCTGTTATCGGATGTTCGGCAATAACCGTGGCGGTGCAGCCAGGTTCCGAGGCTATCCGACGTTCTTTTCCCGAGCAAACTCAGACCGGCTTGCTTTCGGAGCCGGAGGAAAAACCACAGGAGGCCACTGAGCAGATTCGTGTTGTAGTCATGCCCATCGATGTTAAGGGCGAGCAATGGGGCGGTCAGTTCTCCGATGCCATCGCGCTGCATTTGATGAATACGCGGAGATTCGATGTGCTCGAACGAAGCTATCTGGAGCGAGTTCTTCGCGAACAGAGCTTGCAGCAATCGGGATTGATCGATCCGGAAACGGCCGCAAAGATTGGACGTATCCTGGGAGCACGGTTCTTAATCACCGGAGAAGCAATTCCGCTGCGTTATCAGGATAGCGCAGGGTCCTATCATGAAAATCTGGTAGATACCTGCACCATAAAGATCATCGATGTGGAAACGGCATCGCACTTTGCAATTATTCGAAAGGAGCCCGGCATTGCCTGGACCTGGAGCTATCGGTTCATGTGGGGCATACCGCTATCAATGATTTGGAGCAGGGAAGATATTTTAATCGATAGCAGCGAATACGATGAAATCGCCTCGCAGGTAGTCACAAAGTTTATTAATACTCTAAAGTACGGCGCGCCCGGGCTGTAATTTGAGAGCTGGAATGGCGGGCCGCGAATTTCTAATGGAATTGTTGGACGGCCGTCTGAGAGATGGCTGGATTTTGGAAGGCCGGGTCTTTCAGTGTCCGCTCCTCTGGCGGGTTTTCTGATTTGAGGACGATTTTTCCTGCCAATGGAAGTGCGACTTGTCGATTCCCGCCACATCAATTCGATAAGATAAAAACGCCGCACTTGTGAGATTAGAAATATGCAACTGATAACACCCAACCTATGGTTTGATCGAAATGCCGAAGAAGCAGCCGAATTCTACATCGAGACATTGCAAAACGGCAAAGTTAATGGCAAAACGCACTATCTCGAAGCCGGATTTGAAATCCATCAAATGCCTCCCGGCACTGTACTGACCATTGACTTTGAAATTCTGGGGCTTCGTTTCACTGCGTTAAATGGAGGGCCGATGTTTCAGTTTACTCCGGCCATATCCTTTATGGTGAACTGTCCTACACCGGAAGAAGTGGACCGACTCTGGTCGCATCTTTCAAAAGGCGGAACAGCCCTGATGCCACTGGATTCTTATCCGTTCAGCCCTCGGTATGGTTGGACCACGGATCGATTTGGTCTTTCCTGGCAGGTGCATTGTACCGATTCGGTGCAATCCGTAGAAATAGTACCGGCGCTGTTATTCACGAACGATGCATGCGGCCGAGTGGATGAGGCGCACACCTTGTACACATCCACGTTCCCCGATTCCAGTATAGGCCTGGTAGCGCGCTACGGAGCGGAACAGCTTCCGAATAAGGAGGGTCACATCATGTATTCCGATTTTCGGCTCGCTGGACAGAAGTTTGTGGCTATGGAAAGCGCCATGGAGCACAAATTCGGCTTCACCGAGGCTGTTTCCTTTCTGGTAGAATGCGCCGACCAGGCAGAAATCGATAAATACTGGAATGCACTGTGTGCTGATCCCGCAGCGGCACAATGCGGCTGGGTCAAAGATAAATTCGGAGTCTCCTGGCAGATCGTCCCTGGCGGGATGAATGAGATGCTGAATAGTACCGACAAAGAGGCTGCCAATCGAGCGATGAATGCGATGTTGCAAATGAAAAAGATCGATATCGCTGCGCTGAAGGCGGCTTTCGCGGGCAAGCAGTGAATGGTTTCGCGACCTTCCGATAGCGCTCCTTGATGGACCTACGTTTTAATTCCTTTGCAGCCAATCGTACAGTCGATGGGCAGTGTCTGCGTCAAATAGCTGGCTTCCCGGATTCATTGTGGCCGCTGTTCCGCAGGCAACGCCCAGCTGCACCGCTTCCAGAATGGAACGATTCGCAGCCAGGGAATGAACAATACCGGCCACCATACTATCGCCGGCTCCAACGGTACTTCGCTTTTTAACAATCGGCGCAGGGACAAATCGCACCGAATCCTGATAAGCAAAATAAGCGCCAGATGCCCCCACAGATACTACAACGATTTCGCAAGGATAATCGCGGATCAACTGCAACGAAGCCTCAGCTACTGCATCCACCTCCAGTTCGTTCTTGCCCACAAGGGAGCTCAATTCGGCCAGATTAGGCTTAACTAGATAGACCGATGATTCCAGCGCAGCCGCCAGGGGTTTGCCTGTAGTATCCACAACATATCTTGCACCCAGGTTCTTCGCCATGGTTCCAATGCGGCAATAGGCATCAGAGTCCATACCCTGCGGAAGGCTACCGCTAGCGACAATGAAGGAAGGCGCCGGATCCAGCGCTTCCAGAGTAGACTGCAAACCATCCAGGGCCATGGGCTCGGCATCATCATATGGTAGAATGAATCGGTATTGATTCTCGGTGGCATTGTCAAAGACAGTGAGATTCTGACGCGTGGCCGCCGAGGTCTCCAACAGATGGTAACGAATTTCCTGGCGATCAAGCAAATCCCGTAGCACCGGTCCGGTATAACCTCCTGCGGTGCAAATGGCCAGGTTATCGCTGCCGAGACGATTCAGCGCGCGCGACACATTGATTCCTCCGCCGCCCGGCTCATCGACCACGGTGGCACATCGCAGCTTCGCATCGGGCAACAAAGCCTCCACCGCAACGCTGCGATCAATAGAAGGATTAAGAGTTATGGTTACAATCATAGAGCTACAATTCGCCAGGGGTTCCGGTCGCTCCGCCACAAGAACAATCCAGACAGCCGTGGACAGCGCAAAGCCGGCAGGAGTCAAGCAGCAGGCGGCCCAGTTGCTCCCTGGCTCGATGCCGGCGAACCTTCAAATTGTTGGTATCTATACCCAGTTTATCGGCGACCTCGCCAGAAGGACGTTCCTCAAGCTCCAGCCATTCTATCATCTGGCGGTACTCGGGCCGCATTTCCGGTAGTAGCGAACGGAAACATTCGCAAAGCTCGCTACGATCAGCATTCTGCATTTCGTCGGTAACCATTGAGCGCAGATTCGCCATCTTCCGTTCGGCGGCCGCGCCTCTTCGATAGGAATCTATGATTGCGTTTCGCAGGATCCGATAAAACCAGGAAAGAAGGTCATCCTCTCCCACAAATTCTGTGTTGCTTCGCAGAGCTCTCAGCAATGCATCCTGAAAGATGTCCTCGGCCAGGTCGGGGTCGGAAACCCGATTGCGTACAAAGGCCACCAACCTGGTCCTGTATTGCATCAAGTTTTCAACAGAGCTGGCGCTGTAGTCGGTGCCCGATTCTTGAGGGGCCGGATTCTCAGATGGTTCCATAGTAAGCGAAGAGAGCACGTAGACAGCTGGACGCGCACCATTACCATGGTCCGCCCGGAGGGCCCCCGCAGGCCAGTCATTCTATGGTTTTGCGCAACGGCGCAAAAGGAAAAATAATGACCTTACTTCAGAGCAAGCAACGCAGATCGAATCAGATCTTCAGAAGGTATCCCGCTCTGTTTACCCTGCGCATCCGTGTATATGCGGCAACCACCATCCGAATCCACGGGATCGATATCCTGGCCATTGATTAACACGGTCGGCGATCCAAAATGCGAGGCAAATGCGGGAGCGTCCGGCGCCTCGCGATTGATCAGAATTGGCTCAATGCGCAAACCCAACTCTTTGATGACCTTCTCCACCCGCGCACAGGTGGCCTCGTAATTGGGACAGGTGGGCTCGAAGATAATGAAAATGTTGTTCTTCTTTCTGGCCATCGGATTCACCAAAAGTCGCGAAGCTCGAGGGCGATCCTTAAAGGACCACCCTCAGGAAGCAATCTTCTTTTGTACTTTCAGCGACCACGGATGACCCTTTCCACCGCAGAAATCCCAATCGATACAGCCATTCCGGAATGCATATCTCCGTCGCGCATTTGCCCGGAATTGTCTCCCTGGCGGTTGCAACCTGCAAATACCAGAGCGGAGACCGCTACAATGGCCGACAGGGTCAGCCAGATTTGTACATTTCGTTTCATTTTTTACCTTCATTTGTTGATTTAACTATTTGTAGACTTTGTTTCAATGCTTCGCTTTAGAAGCTGTGCATTGATTGCTACAATAATTGTACTGAGGCTCATGAAGATAGCCCCCACGGCTGGCGAAATGATCAGTCCCGGGATGAATCCGGTAGCAAGAGGCAGCGCGATCGCATTGTATCCAGTGGCCCAGATGAGATTCTGAATCATTTTGCGATACGTTGCTCGGCCGAACAGAATAAGCTGTGCAATGTCCGATGGGTTGCTGCGCACAAGTACAATGTCGGCTGTGCTTGCGGCGACATCGGTACCGGAGCCAACAGCGATGCCAACGTTAGCTGTGGCAAGGGCGGGCGCATCGTTCACTCCATCGCCGGTCATGGCCACAAAATGGCCTTCTTTTTGCAGATCCTTGATGACCTTAACTTTGTCTTCTGGCAGCACCCGACTGAAATAACCATCCAATCCCAATTCATCGCTTACGGCTTTCGCGGTGGCTTCGCTATCTCCGGTGGCCATGAACAACTTGATGCCGCGTTTTTGCAGAGTGCGGACTGCATCTTTGCTTTCCGGTCGCACTTCATCGGCCAGACTTAACCGACCTGCGGGCTGATCACCGCGGAGCAGATACACTTCTGTGGCTCCAGCCATGCCACCTTCCGGTATAGAAATAGCATTCTCGCTCAAATACTTGGAGCTCACCACAGCCCACATCTGGCCGTCCACCTGGCCTTTAACCCCTCGGCCAGTCATAGTTTCAAACTGCGACACTTCTTTGATCTGCAGATCCTTTTCTCGGGCTGCATCCAGTAGGCCGGCAGCGATGGGATGCTCGGAATGCTGCTCCAGGGATGCAGCGATCTGAAGCGATTCGTTCTCGGAAAGCTCAGCAAAGGATTCTGTGCGAGCAAGCTTGAAGACGCCTTTTGTCAAAGTTCCGGTCTTATCGAATACCAGCGCAGAAATCTTTCGCGCGTTTTCAAAGGCAGTGCGATTCCGAATTAATAGGCCATTTCGCGCAGACATGGCAGTAGAAATGGCAACTACCAGGGGAATGGCCAAACCCAGGGCATGGGGACAGGAAATCACCATGACCGTTACGGTGCGCTCCAGAACAAAACTCAATTCCTGGCCCATAAGTAGCCAGCCTGCAGAAGTGATGATTCCGGCGCCGATGGCGACAAAGGCCAGCCAGGCAGCGGCGCGATTCGCCAGATTCTGCGTACGGGACTTGGCCTGTTGGGCCTCGTTTACAAGATCGATAACTT
>JAGRNC010000110.1 GCA_020440935.1 Leptospiraceae bacterium
TGGGACAGCTCTTTTCGTTAAACATGCGAAGAGCGTCCTCCAGAGTTGTTTCCATGCGCAACAGCGGGAAGTTTTGCAGCATAATATGCTTCACTGTAACATGGTTTCCGTGTTCGGAAAGCCCGGCGAAGATTTCTTTCTTGGTGATTACGCCCACCACCTTCTTGCCGTCCATAACTAGAAATTCCTGTTCCTGCCCGGAGAGCAGAAGTTCCACTGCTGTCATTATTCCATCGTCGGGCTTAAGAGCCGAATAATGTTTGATCAAGATATTCGAGACTGTGTAAGCGCGAAGGGAGGAGCGAATCTGTTCAGAAGACGATTCGGAGGAGGCGCCCAGATATACAAATATTCCTATAAAAATAAATACCAGGCTGTAGAGGAATCCCAGGATTACAAATCCGATGCCCAGCGCCTGGCCCACCTGGGCGGCGATCGCTGTTGCCTTTTCGTGGCTCATGCGAAACCCAAGGAATGCCCTTAGAACACGGCCTCCATCCATGGGGAAGGCAGGGACCAGGTTGAATGCGGCCAGCAAGGCATTGGCCCACATCAGGTTCTCGGTCATGTTAAAGCCCTTCGCACCGAGTACAAATTTTTCGGGAATGGCGGGCAGTCCTGAGGTGACCAACAGCGCCACAAATAGCAATCCGGCGATCGCGGCATTAACCAGCGGACCCGCCAGAGCTACCCAGAACTCCGCTTTTGGGTCCTCGGGCATCTTGCGCAACCGGGCCATGCCTCCGATGGGAAGGAGTACGATGTCGCGGGTGAGGATCTTAAATCGACGAGCCACCAGGGCATGACCAAATTCGTGCAATAGCACCGATACGAATAGAAGAGCTGTAAGGATTAACACTCGAATGATTCTTTCGGTGCCGGATCCCAGTTGTGCAAAGATGATCCAACCCAGAAGAAGAAGGAAGGTCCAGTGGATGTAGACTCGAATTCCCCAGGGCTTTCCCACGTACAATGACCACTTCATGAGACTAAAAAGCCAGGTGGCTACCTGAACGTCCAGCCAGGTTCGCTTTTGTGGGTCCGCGCTTCCCGGTTACAGACATCTTGAATTTTTGGCTTTCGCCCTGGGCTGGTGTCGTTATTCAGCCACACAGGTTGCGCGGTTGACAATGCCTGCGGCGTGGCCATTGATTGCCATGCGCTTTTCGCCCGGTGTATTGCTTGTATTTCTGTCATTGCATTGTCGTTTGATTGTAAATGGGCCTCAGAGTGCCACCCAGGAGCAGAGGGATCAAATGCTGCCCGATCGAGCGCCTGTTGCCCAGGAGGTGCGCATCTACTGGAACGAAAATCGGATACCTTTTATTGAAGCGCACAGCCTCAACGACCTGGCCGTTGCGCAGGGGGTGGTACATGTTCATCTTCGTGGAGCGCAACTACAACTACTGCGAGTGGTAGCCCTGGGTCGCCTTGCGAAGTCATTTGGTCCATTCGCGGCCGACATTGATCATACAATTCGAATCTTTCAGTTTGGAAAGAACGCCCGGGCCATAGCCAGCAATATGCCTCCCAGAACGCGGCAGTATGTGGACCATTATCTAGAGGGAATGAACTTTGCTATTTCTGCCCAAAATGAGGCCGGTATGCAGTGGCCAACCTTGAAGGCAGCGGGAATCGAAAATGAACCCTGGACTATGGAAGAACTCATCGCTGTCTGGCGCTTACTGGCCACCGACGTAAACTGGATTCGGATGTACCAGGCCTTTACCAGCGAAGAACGTCCGGAAAGAGCCTGGGCAAAATCCATCGAGGATGCCCGAATGCAAGACGCATACGATGGAGGAAAGCGAGCGCTGGCAAATCTATTCCTTTCGCTTTCGCGCTCCGGTAGCAATTCATTGGCGCTGGATGGTAGCCGTACAAAGAATGGAAAGCCCATAATCGCCAGCGATCCGCATGTAGGACTAACCCTGCCATCGCTGTGGTTTATTGTTGGCTTGCGAGCGCCCGGAGTTGAAGCAGTGGGGCTGACTATTCCTGGCCTGCCAGCGATCGCTCTGGGCCGCAGCCGACACATTGCCTGGGGTGGAACCAACATGTGGGGTTTATCCACCGCGCTCATTGGTTTGGATGCCAATGATCTTGCACATGCCGAGAAAGGCGAAGAGACCATTGAGATTGCAGGATGGCCGGACCGAACCATCGAAATTCGAAACACCGAGTGGGGACCGGTACTTTCCGATTCTCCACTCTTCGCATCGGAAACGGACTTTGCTATTTCCTGGGTGGGGCATTCCACCGGCGATGAGATTACTACTTATCTGAAAATTCTCGCCGCATCGGATTGCGACGAATTCCGGCAGGCCTTTTCTACCTGGTCCGTTTCCGCGCAGAATTATTTATGCGCCGACACTGCGGGCAATATCCAGCACATTCTGGCCTACAGAAAGCCAAACCCTGGCGCAGAGGTGGAAGACCTGATTCGCGATAAGCGCGATGCCTTCCAGTCCTTTACGCTTCCCACGGAATTGCCTTTTAGAAAGAATCCCGGGGAAGGATATCTAAGTAGCGCCAATGATGCTCCCACCTGGGCGGATGTTCCCATGGGCTTTTTCTTCTCTCCGGGATTTCGCATTGATCGCATGTCTGAGCTTCTGGCCGGACAGAGCCAAATGGGAGTGGAAGAACTGAGGAAATTGCAACTGGACCCATGCTCCATTGCAGCGCGCCTGGGAAGGGATGCCCTGCTACGAAGGCTGGGAGAAGAAGCGACGGATGCGCAAGCAGGGAAGGCCGCCCGAATCCTCGCTCACTGGGACGGATGCTATACGCAAGGAAGCGCGGGCGCCCAATTCTACGAAAGTGTAATGGCGAGCATGCGCCAGGAATTGTCCCTTCCTCCGGCCAGCGGCGAACAATGGCAGGAAGTGCTCGCCCAGTGGCAGAAATCAAATCTAAACCTGGGAGATCTTATGGAGGAGCTGGCTTCCGAAGAAATGACTGGCTGGGCCCTGAAGACGGTGATCCAGAATCCCCTGGGTTTTCTGCCAGGTATAGGTAGCGCCTGGCGGATACAGGAGCTTGCAGAAAACGGTGGTTCGCAGACCATTTACAAACGGGGCTTTGTATTTGAGGATGGTGCAGCCCGGGTCACGTATGGCGCCGATGCCCGCCACATTTCTGATCTTTCCGATCCCGATGCTAATTTTTTTCTGCTATTTGGCGGCGAAGACGGCTACATGCAGTCACCCACCACCACCGACCAGATTGAGCGCTGGCGCGAGAATCGTCTCATCCAGGTGCCGCTAAACGCCGATAGCATTCGGAGCTGGAAGTTAACCTTATTGCGGCCACTGACTAATGCATCAGGTCCGCCGTAGGAGCTCGGGGCCCCATAATCGGCGCCCGGTATTCTGTACCCAGGCACAGGGAAACTCCTTGTCTTCGAATAGGGGTATGGGCCATCTGTCGTGGACCTATGCAAGAGACAGAAATTATTAGCCGGCGAAGCGGCCCTGTAGTTGTAAATCGGATTCGCTACGGATTGATTGTTCTATTTTACGCTTCGGTGGGAATTACGTATCCCACCAATTCGCCGGGTCAGAATATTGCCTACCTTGTTGGCATTAGCTTGATGTTGCTATATGCGCTGATTTTCAGCCTCTGGAATCGTAAGTCCATGGTTCCTGCCTGGTTTTCGCGTTCCATGCTTCTGGCCGACATCCTGGTATTATTTTCTACGATGGCCCCCGGCGCCCTGCGGGATCTGTACGGCGCCTTCGAAATGATCCAGAGCCACGTTCTATATCTCATTTACATAATCTATATATTTAATGCTGCATTCTTTCTTTCCAGGCGATTTGTGTACATCGCCACAACGCTATCTGCTTCCTGTTATGTGATTGTGCAATATCTTTGCGTGCAATCTGGCATCGTATTGTCCATGGAGCCCACAAAAACCGCAAAGTACGAATTCGCGCTTCCAAACGAGATTACAAAGATACTTTTTATCTTCGCCTGCGGTTACATTGTATCGCAAATGATGGGTGTGCTGCTGCGACTATACGCTTATTCCAATGAAACTCGGGAAGTAGCCGAGAACTCCGTGGCCGAGCTGGAAGAAAGGCAATCCCAGCTGGAGCATGCCGCGGATACCATCGGCGCCAATGCCCGGGGCTTTCAGGAATTTAGCGATCAGTTTGGCAGGCTGGTGCAGGATCAGTCCAACTCTTTCACCAGCATCGGGCAGACCATGAACTCGGTATCCATGGGGAGCCTGGAAGTAGCGAATGCAGTCCATGCGCAGAAGGATAAGCTGGAGGTGCTGGATCGCAAGGGCAGTCAGTTCGACCAGCTTCTCAAAGACATAAATGAATCGACCAATGAAGTGAATCGTCGAATGAGCGAATCTGCGCGAACCTCGGGTAGTATGGTATCGCAGGTAAACAACCTGAATGCGGTATTTGATAGAATTCGTAATTCCTTTGATTCGGTGAACGATGCCACGGGAATCCTCACCGAAGTCGCCGAGCGCACAAACCTGCTGGCCCTGAATGCGGCCATAAAAGCAAGAGCCGGAGAGCAGGGCCGCGGTTTTGCAGTGGTGGCCCAGGAAGTGGGGAAGCTGGCCTCCAGCAGCCAGGAAAATGCAAGTCACATTGCCACCCAGATTGAACAGGTGCATGGGCAATTACAGGAAGCGGTGCGCATTGTTTCGGAAACCGTAAACCTTACCCGGGATCAAAGCCGAGTTTTCAGTGAAACCAACGATTACTTCCAGGGATTACAATCTTTGATCGACAAACAGCGTAATGCCGATGCTGAATTTGAGAGGACTCTGGACGAACTGAGAGAATTGATCGATACTCTGGAAAAGCAGGCAGAGAGCCAGAAGAAAGAGGCCCGGGACGTGCTTGCAAACATTGAGGGTTTTCGATACATCCACGGCTCGGTGGGAGAGCAGGCTCAAAAGTTACAGGAACGTATTGATTCGCTTCTATCCGAAGTGGAGCTGATGCGAGCCTGATGCATAACGTTCATCAGACCGATTTTTCCGCTGGCTCGGGCAATGCATTGCAGGCCTGCGTTGCATCCGTATTCGATCTTGGGCTAGAGGAAGTGCCAAATTTTGTCAAAAAGGATAATTATCTTTCTGCGATGCAGACCTGGCTTGCGATGCGAGGACTAACGTTCCTTAAAGTCCCTCTGCTCCATGGAGCGCTCAGCTTTCCGCCCGGCGAACGCACTACCTGTCTTCTGGCCGGAAACAGCCCACGAGGCGATTTCCGGCATGTAATCGTTGCAGAAACCCGCGGAAATGGATTTCATCCGTTACACGATCCGCATCCGGATGCTACCTTTTTGCGCGGAGATCCAACCTGGGCCGGTTTCTTTGTGATGAACCGCCCCGAACTATGAACTCTGGCCGGTGACCGTTCGGCAGGCCAGTCCTATCGGTGAAAGATCCGACACCGCATAAAATATAGCGGCCTCGAAATGAGGGCGTCAAATTCTGTTTCCCATACTCCATGAACGTAGTAAGGTATGGCCAAAAAGGCAGATTGAATGAAAGCACCATCCACAGATTGGAAAGAAGATATTGCTCCCGATGAAGAGGAGAGATTCGCAAAGTACGCCAAGCAATTTGGCTTACTTCAAAAAGTGAAATCGAAGGAATTTGGCCCAGGTCGAGCATTACACCGAAAGCAAGTCCTGGCACTGAAGGCCAATTTCGAAGTTCTGGGCGACATTCCCGACCACGCCCGGCATGGACTATTTGCATTTCCCGGAAACCACGAAGCCTGGATTCGGCTATCGAACGGGAGCATGAGCATTCAACCAGATTCTGTGGGCGACATTCGTGGATTCGCAGTAAAGGTGCGTGGGCTGGAGGGCCAGGGGGCCCTGGGTGGCCCGGTGAATTGTCAGGACTTCCTTCTTATTAACCTTCCCGCATTTTCCAGTCCTAAAAGCGCGCAATTTGTATCTATGGTCGGCGCTCTGGCCCAGGGCAGTGGCGCTCTGGTAAAACATATGATCTCCACCTACGGATTCTTCAAAGGAATCATGCGAATGAAAAAAATCGCATCTTCGGTGAACCGTAAATTCCACGGATTCGCAGCCGAAAAATTCTATACAGCCGCGCCCATAGCATGCGGTCCCTATGCCTGTCGGGTCCGGTTACTTCCTGATCCTGCGCAGAAGCCTTCCGGAAAGAAAGACCTGGCCGCAGACATGAAGGATCGAGTACAGAAGGGTTCCATGACCATGGACTTTCAGCTGCAATTCTTTACCGATGAAAAATCCACTCCGGTGGAAGATGCGTCAGTGGATTGGAATGAGAAAGATGCACCGTATGTTACCGTAGGGCGCCTCACCGTATTGCAGCAGGATTTAGACTCTGCCGAGGGCCAGGCATTTCAGGAAGAAGCAGAAAAGTCTGTATTTGATCCCTGGCAGGCATTGGAGGATCATCGTCCCCTGGGCGACGTGATGCGTGCTCGAAAAGTGGTGTACTTCGCCAGTCAAAAAGGACGCTCGGCGGCGCAGTAGCGTTGTCGCGCCGGGGCAGGCTGCTGCCATAGATGAAACGGTGGCTTGTTCTTACCGTAGTTTTGGCCTGCGCCCTCCTGATGGTAGGCGGGCTGGTCTATGCCCATTTCGTAGCCTTCGCCGGTCTTCAACTCGAGGAGTGCGCGCTAGGCCAGGCGAAAGTGGAGGACCGGCAGTTTTACAGCAATTTTAAAAGCAGCGGCGGCTGGATCACCTATTCGCTGGATCGGCCCGGCAAAGCCAGTTTGCGACGCACGGAATCGGTAAGCGACAGTATCTATCTATTATACAAACATTCGCGGTCGGTGCCCGTCTGTATCGACGGTGATGCGGTGTGGATCCATCGGCCCGGGCCCGATTATATTGCAATGGCGAAAGTCGCAATCACCGATTTACTTCTATTGGCCTGTTTTGTATATGTCTGGTGGAAGGCTCGTTCGCTGTAGCCAGTTCCAATCGGCTGCCTAGCCCGCCGCTACCATCGGGAATTTTAGATAGAACCGGGTACCGCTTTCATCGCTATCAAAATGGATGGTGCCATTGCCCTTCTGAACTGACTTTTTCACCAGATACAACCCCAGACCCGATCCCGAGTTGGTGGTTGGATGAAACCTGGAGAACATCTCAAATACATGCGATTGCTGCGAGGTGGGGATTCCAATCCCGTTGTCCGAGACTTGAACGTAGAAGCTTTCGTTGTCGCTAAACGTGGTGATCCGCACCCAGGAATCGCGATTCTCCGAATGGTATTTTATGGCATTGGAGACCAGGTTATCCAGAATCTCTTCGATCAAATTTGCAGAAAGTCGCGGCACTCTATGGTGCTGGCAGTCCCAATGAAGATCGATGGATTCCTTTTCTAGAGTATGACCGTATCGATTATTGAGACGATCTTTAAGCTGGTCCAGGTCCAGCGGCTTGATCGGTTCTGGCCGATCGTCGCTATTGAGGGCGCTGGAAATGATATCGTCGGTGTACAATAGTAATTGCCTGGCCACGCTTTCCATAAGTTCCAGAGTCTGCAGGTGCTTGGGAGGATCGTCTAATTGCATCTTACTTAGCTCCAGCAAACCCTGAACATTCCCCATAGGAGAGCGTATGTCATGCGCGATGCGATAAGCAAAATCCTGCAGCTCTTTGTTCTTGGAGCGCAGCCGATCCATAATCGCATTTCTATCTGTAATATCAACAATGGAACAAATAACAAAGGTTGCGCCGTCCCGGTCCACGGGCCGCAGGCCTATTTCCAGCGGAATGCGACTGCCATCTCTGGCAATGCCAAAAAGGTCCCGGCCGCGTCCCATG
>JAGRNC010000111.1 GCA_020440935.1 Leptospiraceae bacterium
TGGGGCATCTATTCAATATTGATCATGACGGAACAGATATTCAGACACTTTAGTAATGCCGAACAATGGCAGGCGTATCGCTTTAGCTTTGCCGGTTCGGGCGTCCACGGACTTCCGAAGTACTCCGGGCGATCGGCGCTGTTGCAGGGAGTATTCTTGTTCGATGGGCTACGATTGCGTCTTCGATTTTCGCGCTCCTCCGCCGATGTGGCGCAATGGGCTCGAATGCCGGACGGCGCGCATTGGATTCGAATGCACGATGATGCCCTGGAAGTGGAAGCCGATCTGTGTCGTTACAAAGATTCGAATTATAGATTACAATTTCAGGCTTTGACTGAGACCACAGCGTATCTGGACCTGCACGGTACCGACGGTCTGCTTTTTTCCGGCAAGGTGCATCGAGATTTATGGAGCGCTTTACGATTGCATCTTCATTCCCGCAACTCAGTGATGGATCATGGCAGGTAGGAATGCAGGCGAACGATTGCTTCTGGGAGGTCTGGGGCTGGCAGCTTTTGCGGGCCTTTCGGTAGGCGCGGTGGCGGCCTGGACGCTGCATAAGATCCATGGAAGAAAGAAGCGCGACCTGCTGGACGATTACTTCATTACTCCTTTTGAACTGAAGGTACCCCATGAAGAAGTGCGATTTGTAACCCAGGACCACCTGGTACTGAAAGGCTGGTGGTTTAGCAATGACGGATCGGATCGCACCATAGTTGCCTTAACCGGCCAGCAGGGCCGTAAGGACGATTTGATCGGCATTGGCACTGGATTGTGGCGAGCCGGATTCAATGTTCTATTATTTGATTATCGTGGCCGCGGCGAAAGCGAAGATAGTCGCCCTTCCATAGGTTATTACGAGCAGTCGGACGTGCAGGCCGCCCTGGATTATGCTATGAAACGGACGGTGGACCGGGAAGGCACCTGCCGTCCTGCATTGCTGGGCTATTCTATGGGCGCCGTTCTTGCCCTCTATCTGGCTTCGGTTCGTCCAGAAATCGAGGCAGTGGTAGCCGACTGTCCATTCGCAAACCTCAATGACCTGGTGGGGGCAAAGCTCAAGGAACGATTTATCCCTGGATGGATGATGCCGCTCATCGATTATTTGAACCGCGCATTCTTTGGTTACAGCCTGAATGAAGTGAACCCTCTGGCCTGGATTTCCAGAATATCGCCCAGGCCATTGCTCTTGATCCATGCAGAAAAAGATCGAATCATACCGGTGGAAGACTCCCTGCGATTGTATGATGCAGCCGGCGAGCCCAGAGAATTGTGGCTGGAGCCAGACACCGATCATTGCGGAGCATACTTCAATGATCGCGAAAGCTACATCGATCGTGTGGCTGCGTTCTTTCAGGATGCCTTTGCAGGGAAGTATTTTAAGTGAGGCCCGTTCGTACCAACTGGGTCTTCCTGCGTGGCCTGGGCCGACAGAGCGGCCACTGGTTTCAGTTCCGTCAGATTCTGGAGAACTACGGCAAAACTCCCTTTGATGGGGATCTACAGTTTCTGGATCTTCCTGGCTCTGGACTGGACTGTCATGGCCAAAGCCCATCCAGCATTGCAGGCATTACCGATGCCCTGCGCGAAAAGGCGGGCATGGCATCCTATAGCAGCAGTCCGTCCGAGGTTCAATCAATGGCTCGCGGGAATCGCGCCGGTGGAGCGAGGGCCCGACCTGTACCCAGTTCCGAAAGGAATTGTTTATTTGCCATCTCGCTGGGTGGAATGGTGGCTCTGGACTGGCTTAGCCGCTATCGGCACGATTTTGATCATGCATTTATAGTAAATTCCAGCGCTCGCGGTATCAGTCCCTTCTACAAGCGAATGGCGCCATCGGCCGCCTGGAAACTTCTGGGAGGGATCTTCCAGGGAAAGCTGCGCGGCGACGTACAGTCCATGGAAGAGGCAGTGTTTGGCGTCAGCTGCAATGTGGCCGATCATGGCGAAAAGGTGCAGCACTGGGTTCGATTGCAGAAAGAACACCCTATGACCCTGCCAAACTTCTTGCATCAGCTTCGCGCCGCGCTTACCTTTAAACCGCCCGAGCCCGGTTTCAAGTCGCCGGTATTTCTGGTGTCCAGAAACGATCGATTGGTTTCGCCGCAATGTAGCGACGATTTATATAGGCGGTATGGATCTTCGGATGCGGGCTACTTTGTGCATCCGTTTGCAGGTCATGATTTAACCAGCGATGATCCAGAAGGCACCGCCGACTTTCTGGCGCGTTACATCGCTATTTCTGGTTGAGCCAGTCTTTTTCCGATGTCAGCGATACTCGAAACAGATCGCGCAGGAATTTTCGATATCGCTGAGATGGTTTGTTGTTTTCTTTCCGCGTCCGGGTTGAATATATTCTTTCGATTGAGCATTCGAGTGGGGCTTTCGCGTAGATCGCTCCAGGTGCCCACTTCCAGAGTCAGCGGAAGGAATCGACCTTTCCAGTTCTTGTCCGATTCATGGTACTTCCAGTAATGATCGTAATACAAATCCCACAAATCGCCGTGGGTAGTGTAGGATTCGCTTTGCGGGCCAAAGTTCAATTTGCTATGCCCGGCCTGAATCTTGAGGAATCGACCCATGGATTCGAATAATGGCGTATCGCGGCAGGGCTCCTTTGTGCTGGCATAGGGCCACCATACATGATCCACCGAGCCAAATCCGGAATGTACATCCACCACCGGCATCAGTCGGCCCTTTGTAGCAAAAAACGATTGAAAGATGAATCGATACAGTGCCCGGGATTCGGGCTCCAGAGTGTTACCCCGGTAATAGGGCAGATGCTTGCTTAAACGGTGTCCGCCAAAGAAGGGCATGGATCGCACCGCCTCAACGCCCGAATTGCGCATTAGATCTACGCCGGCTGGATTGGAACGGCGCCGCAAAGCGATCCCGCCTGGATTTACCATGGGTATTGCATGGATTCCCACCTTTCCATTGTGTAATTCCGGGAAGAAATCGGGGTTGGCCAGGCAGTGGTGGAGAAAATCCAGAAGTATGCGAACGCCGATGGTTTCCAGTCCATGAACGCCGGCCACAATGCCCACGGGGCGCTTCTTCAAGGCCGATGATTTGCCTATGCGAAGCGCATAGATGGGGAAACGAAACCCGTTATCTGCCTTTCTGGAGAATCCGTATTGCTCAATGTGGACCAGGTCTTCTTGCAACCTGGCCACTTCAAGGATCCGTTTCTCAAACCGATGTAGACGTCGCAGCCCTCGAACCATAGTCTCAGGCCAGTTCAGCAGATTTGGCGGCTACTGGCTACCTATTTGCAATCATCGCTTTGAGATACGGCAGCGCACGTTGCAGCATGTAATCGGGCCGGACCGCATCGTTTTCATGCGCCTTTAGATATTCCTCGGCCTTCTTGCTATCCACTTGCTTTTTCAAACTTTCCAGCCATTTCTCTTTGGCCGGATCGTCCGCTTTCTTTTTTAGCTCGGGCAGATGATGCCACATATCCTCTTCGCGGAAACGAAGGGGGAATTCCCCGTCTTTTTGATCGGAGATTCGGATGTCGGGCTGCACTCCATACACTTGCACGGTGTAGCCTTTGGGCGCATAGTATCGGGCAACGGTAAGCTTGATCAAATATGGATCGCCCTGGCCCTGCATTTGTTCTATTTGCTGGACGGTGGCTTTACCAAAGGTGCGGTCGCCCAGAATAAGCGCCCGATTGTAATCCTGTAACGCCGATGCCATAATTTCACTGGCGCTGGCCGACCCGCCATCCACCAGAACGATGAGCGGCATATTGGATGGAACCATTGGCTCGCCATCGCTGCGCCGATCGTAACTATTTCGATTGGATTTTAGGGTGGTGATTACTTCCGGATCTTTGAGAAACAACCCGCTTACTCGAATGGCCTCTTCCAGTTGGCCGCCCGGATTGTTTCGAAGATCAAGCACAAGCCCATCGGGATCCTTATCCCCCGCCTCTTTTCGAATATCTGCGTATGCTTCCTTCACCATTTTCGTGGTTGGAGTTTCATGGTACAGAAAGGAACGGATTCGAATGATTCCGATGTTCTCTTCCTTTAAATAGCTGGAATCCACCGCCTTTCTTTCGATGCGGTCGCGTTCGATCTTGATTTCTCGAGTAGTGAGGTCTGTGGGCCGGTCCACTTCCAGTGACACGATCGTTCCCCGGGGACCTCGAATGCGGCTCACAACCTGCTGGAGGGACAGGTTGGCGATGCTTTTGCCGTCCACTTTCCGGATTATATCGCCGGCTTTCAATCCCGAGCGCAGGGCCGGGGAGCCAGGAAAAGGAGATTCTACGATCACTTCATTTTCATCGCCAGGCCGCAGTACGGCGCCAATTCCATCAAAGGTGGAGTCCTCCGATTCTTTGCGAATTCGGTCCCAGACCTTTCGCTCCATTACCTCCGCATGCGGATCAAAGCTCTTCAGAAATCCACGTGCCGCCTGAAAATAGTAATAGTTCATTTCCGGGATTTTGCCCGGCACATTGTCCGAATCGTCCGATTCCGATGTCTCGCTGGCAGTGTCCGTGCTGGCCGTTTTGTTCGGCGATTTTCCGTATCGCACCCGATTAGAGCTAATCCAGCTCATAATCTTCTGGAAATCGCTGCCGGAGAAGCCGGTTTCTTTCCACATCGCATCCACGGCATCCTTTTGCTGACGCTGTTTTTCTTTAAGCTTGATTGCTTCTTTTTCCCGTTGTTCGCGTCCCAGCGAATCCCATTGTTTTTTCTGTGCGGCTTCTCTTTTGTCGCGAATGGAATCCAGATCGCTTACATCGTAGCGGAACACCACGTACTTGTCGGTCCAGGGCAGCTTAACTACCGAGCCCGGGATAATAATGCCAAATGGAGCGAACTCCTTGCGCTGATTTACATAGGCCGCCGGCATCAACTCCAGCTGGGCGGGCATGGCGCCAATGGCGGAGCGAGCCGCCTCCACATAGCCCCGCCGGGCATCGATGGAGTCGGTATCCAGGTAGCTGGATCGTGCGTAGCGCAGTACATCCTGAAAATCCTGCGGACCAAAGTCGGCCGGGGCTGGATTTACAGCCATGGGCAAAAGCAACGCCAGTAGCGCGAATAGGGGGAGTCGAATCCTGAGTCTGGTCATCATAAATATGCTCCTAAATAGAGACGGAGGGTGCGCCCTGTCAGTTGTTATTTTCCTGGGGCTCTTTCACTTTCGGACTTTCTTCTATAAAGATAACCCGATCGATCCGGTTCCGGTTCCCCGGTGGAATTCTATTAATGAAAAAAGGTCGACGGAGGGGGCCCCATCCCTGGACTTTCCCTAATGTTTCGGACCATCGCGGCTACCATTGCCATCTCGTTCTTATCCCTATCTCAAACCTACTGCCAGCCCGGCGAAAAGAAAGGGCCTTCTGTGGAAGAGCAGGAGAAGTTCTTTCGGGCCACAAACCAGGAAGATTTGAAGCCCACCATCTGGGATACGGGCGATACAACGATTACCAACGAAGACCGATTGGATCTATTTGAGCCCCATGTGAAGGACCTGGGAGGCGGCTACGTTGGCGTTGGCTCTACGCAGAATTTTACTCTGGCGGCCTGGGCAAAGTCGGACTGGATCTGGCTCATGGACTTCACCCGAGTGGTGGTAGCCACAAACAAGATTCACATCGCTTTTCTCCAGGAATGCCCCACGGCGGCCGAATTCCGTAAGCTATGGGAGCCTGGTTCAAAACAAAAGGCCCTGGAAGTCATAGAAAAGCATTATGCCAGCGAACCGGACTTTGCGCTGATCAAAAAGGCCTGGAGCATTTCGGGACCATTTCAGCGAAAGCGATTCCGCTACGACGACGTTATCCATAAGAAGTTTCAGTTCCACGGCTGGCTAAACAGCAAAGAGACTTATGAATACATCCGAAATCTGGCGCTTAAAGGACGCATCCAGGCGGTGCGCGGAGATTTAAAAGGCCCCATCACAGTAAAGAGCATTGCCGAGCAGGCAAAGAAGATGGGCATCGTATTTCGAATCATCTATTACTCCAATGCGGAAGAGTACTTCCCGCTTGCTGACGATTTTCGCAGTAACTGGACTTCCATTCCTGTGGATGAAAAATCCCTGATTGTGCGCACCATCTCTGTGTATCGCAATCAATATCCCTGGGCTCCAGGCTCCGAACTGTCCACCGATCGCGGCTTTCATTATGTTCTGGAAAATGCGGCAAATTACCAGAAGTGGCTCAAAGAAGGAAAGGCCGGATTGCGCGTGGAAAATATTGTAGCCACCGGGGAAACGGACAAAAAGAACGGAATTACAATCATCAAGGCCGACACGCCTATCCCGGATGACATGAAGGCCGCAAAGCCCGCTCCGGAAACAGAATCGGCCTCACAGTAGGTCCTTATGCTTCGATCCGCATCCTTGCTTCTGGCAACGTTACTCGTTGCCAGTTGCTCCACACCTCAGAGTAAAAAAGAAGATGCCGTGGCCTCTATCAAAGAGCTGGCCGCAAATGCCACCGGTATTAAGCTTCATTTTATTAAGCGCATCAAGACCGATGCACAGCCTAAGCAGGTATGTTTGCATCCGCTGCGCGATGAATTCTATGTAGCGAATCTCAATAATGGCGGAGGCGCGGCCACGAAGAAGCTTGGACCTGGCTCGTTGCAAATCTTTTCGCTTTCTACGTTCAAGCTACTCCACTCGGAGCCCGCTCGCACTGCGGTGGAATGCTTCCTTCCCGATAACGACCATCTACTATATTCAGATATGTTTCGCGACGAAGTGGTGTACTTCGATCTAAATACGCGCAAGGTGTTGTCGCGCACGCCCATCAAGCCAGATACAATAAAGAATTTTAGCGGCACCGAATATCGTTACATGCCCAAGATCATCGAGCCCACGTCGGACAGTACCGCCGTTGTTACTCTGTGGCTGGGCGGTATGTCACAGATCAATTTCAAAGAAGGAAAATTGATCAAGAACTATGAACGATTTTGCGCACTGCCGCGCGGAATCCTGCCCATTCCGGGGCAGAATGCTTTTTACATCATGTGTTACGGAATACCGCAGGGTCCGGGCGAGATTGTAAAATTTGATATGGATCAGGGAAAGGTAACGTCGCGTATACGCACCGGCGGCTCGCCGCGGCATGTTGTGCTGTTGCCCGATGGAAAGGCCCTGATCAGCAACTTGAACAGCGGCGAAATCTACCTCTTTGATCCGGCTACCGGGAAAATCCTGCATAAGACCTATGCGGGCGGCGGAATCAATACTATCGATACGGATCCGTCCGGTCGATTTGTATTTATTTCCCAGCGCGAACTGGATCTGGTATCGGTCATCGACACTAAGACCTGGGAAACCGTGCTGAAGCAACATGTAGGCGATTATCCCACCGGTCTGGATGTTTCCTACGACGGTAAGCTGATGGCAGTAACCAATTTTCATGAGGCCAGTCTGGACCTCTATTCCATCGAGTATATACAGCCCACGGCGAACAAAGAGCCATAGAAAATTCTCCAACGGGTCCATTCCGGGATTTTGGGCTCGACGAATCTATTTTTATGGGTTCCCTTGAAGTATGGGCACCGCCGAGCGGAAGGAGCGCGAACTCCAATTGCGAAGGCAACGGATCCTGGAAGTGGGAAAGAACCTATTTCTGGAGCGGGGATACGATCATGTTTCGGTCCGCGAAATCTGTGATGCCATCGAATTCGGCAAAAGCGCATTCTATAATCTATTCTCCAGTAAAGAGGAGTTGCATGCCAGCATCAAGGCTCGCGGATTCCGGGAGCTGGCCGAAAAGCTGAAAGAGG
>JAGRNC010000112.1 GCA_020440935.1 Leptospiraceae bacterium
CTCAAACCTGGCTTCGCTTTTCTTTTTCTTTCGCTTCTGGGAAATCTGGGGTTATTGTTCTTCTTTAAATACTTCGATTTTGCTGCCGGCCTCTTCAATTCGGCCATGAAAGCCGGAGGGCTGGAGCTCACAGTACCTGCCCTGGGATTGCTCTTGCCCGTCGGAATTTCTTTTTACACTTTTCAGACCCTAAGTTACACTATCGATGTTTACCGCGGCAATCTTCCAGTAGAAAGAAGCTTTGGCCGATTCTCGCTTTACGTGACCTTCTTTCCGCAGCTAGTAGCAGGCCCCATCGTTCGGGCCAGCGAGTTCATTCCGGATATTCAGAAAGGGATCTACCATTTCCTTCCGGATGCCACCGATTTCAACTACGGTGTATTTCAGTTCCTGGGCGGGCTTCTAAAGAAGATGCTGGCAGACTGGCTGGCGTTTGGTTTGATCGATCGGGTCTACGAAAACTCCAGCATGTTTACTTCGGCAGAAGCGCTCATTGTCTTCTATGCCTATGGTCTACAGATTTACGGAGACTTTTCGGGCTACACCGACATGGCCATGGGATCGGCCCGGCTGCTCGGCTTCCGACTCACGGACAACTTCAATCGCCCCTATCAAAGCGCTTCTATATCAGAGTTCTGGCGGCGATGGCATATCTCCCTGGGAAGCTGGTTTAGAGACTATGTTTATATCTCCCTGGGCGGCAATCGTAGCCTGGTACTCAGAAATCTGTTTGTCACAATGTTTCTGGCCGGACTGTGGCACGGCGCGGGGCTGATGTTTATCGGATGGGGCATCTACCATGGCTTCTTTTTGATTTTAGAGCGATACCTTGGACAGGGAAAAGCCGACGGAAATGCGCCGGGGCTGGGCCTGGGAAGCACCGAGGGCTTTTCCTGGACCCGCATCCCGCGACAGATTCTTACATTGCACCTGGTTCTTCTGGGATGGGTACTGTTCCGATCGCATAACCTGGATCAATTCATGGAATTCTTCTCTACAATCGGTAACATGAAATGGGCCATCCCGAACGCGAAACCGATGTACATAGCAGTGGTAGTATTGGCGTACATGTACCATCTCAGCCCGGTGGCCTGGCGCGAAAAGGCCGCCGACCTTTGGAATCGTCAGAAACTGGCGGTCCAGATTTCACTAACTTTTGTTCTACTAACTGGATTATATCAGATCTCGGTTCAGGATGTGCAGCCCTTTATTTACTTTCAGTTCTAGTGCACGTTACAGAAACTAGTACTTTATGCTCCCATTCGGATACATCGGAGATCTGCAATGAGGCGCCTGCTAGCTCTGGTTCCCTTTCGCATTCTTTTTCCAGTTCTGTTTGCGGCCTTCACTCTGGTCTCGGCAAGTATCATGATCCAGATACAGACCGACAATGTGAAAGCCATGCTCGTCCAGGATCGAAAGATGCTGGTTGCGCAGAATATGAGTATTACGCGCTCCTACCTGGAGGCCGGCGAACAAGCCGAGGGTTCCAATGATGCACTTCGACCTTTTGAGCGCGATCAAGAGGTTCAATTTCTTGCGATTCTTGATTCGAAGGATCGAATTGTTCAGAGTCTGAGCCCCGGGTTAAAGAACAATTCCATCGCTGTGGGCCTCGAGCGCGCCCCCGGATTGACCGAACTCGAGCGCGAGTTAACGGTGGAGCTCATAGAATCCTGGAAAGCCAGCGAAAAGCCCGAGTTACGCAGCCCGCTGGTGGAGTACCGCGACGAAATTCAGAGTATTGTTGTACTCTATCCATATCATGAACCGAACACTCCTGCCGAATCCATGGGAACCATCGTACAGATTCATGCCCTGGGTCGACTCATTGAGCAACGGCAGTACATGGTTGCCGGTAATGTACTCACTACCAACCTTCTAATCGCTGGCGTCCTGGCTCTCTTCGCTCTGGCTTACTATATTTTCCTGATGCGAAGACTGCAGAACCTGCTGGAAACGACTTCGGCCTTTGGCCGCGGTAATCTGGACCTTCGCGCGAACGTAGAAGGCAGGGATGAAATTGCTCACCTGGGCCGAACGTTCAACATGATGGCCGATAGAATTCGCAATCTTGCCTATCGAGATTCGGTAACCGGTATACCCAACCGATTGGCCTTTGAAACCAGCGCCAATCGCATCCTCAGGCATGCGCAGACTTCGGCTGCCTTGCTGTATCTGGATCTGGACGGCTTCAAGGACATCAACGATAGCCTGGGGCATAGCATAGGCGACAGCATGCTCGACGAAGTGGCGACCCGGTTGGATCAGAAAGTCCGCGAATTGGCAGGGGAAGAGGCAATCCTGGCTCGCATTGGCGGCGACGAATTCGCCATGCTGCTGCCGGGCAGAAACGACAAGCGAAACATTGAGCAACTCTGTGAATCCTTTCTCCAGGAAATTTCCCGAGACTATCATATCCTGGGCAACGTACTGCACGTAACCGCCAGTATTGGTCTGGCGCTCTATCCGGAAGACGGGGTAAACTTCGAAGAACTTTTAAAGAATGCCGATGCTGCTATGTATTCGGGCAAACGAACCGGCAAAAACACGTATATCTTCTTCGATCAGGAGATTCAGCAACGCAATTCAAGAAGAGTCCAGCTATCGGCCGCGCTGCGCCGAGCCCTGGATCGCGATGAAATGCAAATCCACTTTCAGCCCATTCTACGGCTGGCCGATGGAAGCGTAACCCATGGCGAAGCCTTACTGCGCTGGTCGAATTCAGAATTTGGCGAAGTCACTCCATCCGAGTTCATTCCAATCCTGGAAGAGTCCGGCTACATTCGCGATGTGGGACAATGGGTACTAAAGGAAGCCTGTGCCACAGCGGTTCGATGGAGGCAGCGAGGATTCACGGATACCGGAGTATCGGTGAACGTTGCGGTGCAACAGCTTAGCCAAAAGGATTTTGCCCGACAGGTAGGCTCCATTCTGAAAGAGACCGGACTGCCCGCCGAGCGACTGATTCTGGAGATTACCGAATCGGAGCTCATGCGAAGACCGGCCACCACATTGCGCATTCTGGAAGAATTGAACTCCATGGGAGTGGAACTTGCGGTGGACGACTTTGGCACCGGATATTCCTCACTCAACTACCTCAAATATTTCCCGGTACACTACCTGAAACTGGACGGCACATTCGTTAGAAACATGGATCAGGATCCTGACAACGCGGCTATCGCACGGGCAGTGGTAGAACTAGCCCACGCTTTAAAGCTTCGAATGATCGCCGAAGGAGTGGAATCGCGAAGTATTGCCGAGATGCTGAACCAGGAGAATTGCGATTATGTGCAGGGCTTTTTTACCGCAGCGGCAGTGAACGAAGAAGTATTTCTACAATTCCTGTCCAATCAGGGACCGCTCTTTGGTCCCTAGGTTCTTGTTTTGATTCTGCTTTTAATTCGATCCAGGCGACTCAAGTAATAGAGAACGGCCCGATCATCAGGGGCGGCACGCTTCACTGCTTCGAATGAAGTACGGGCTTCATCAAAGTTTCGATGATGCAACTGCACCACTCCCCGCTCAAAATCTTCCCGGGTCACCACTTTCACAGTTTTCTCTTCTTTTTCATCCTGTCCAAAGAATTCAAAGATACTGACCGGCTGATCCTTTCCTTTTACGCGCACTTTTCCCAGAAATCGATACGCATATTCCGTTGGATCCGAAATATGAAACAGAGTGTCCTGGCTAACAATCATAGAAACGCCATAAATTCTGGTAAGCCCCTCGGTGCGGGCCGCCAGGTTGACTGCATCCGAGATCACCGTACCATCCATTCGCCTGGATTCGCCCACTGTTCCAAGCATCAGATTTCCCGTATGGATCCCTACGCCGATCCGAATCGGATTTTCGCCGCGCTCCTGCAAATCCGCATTGAATTCGCGCACAGCAGCAAGAATTGCCAGGCCGGCATTTACTGCATCCTCGGGCTGACCTGGAAATAGAGCCATTAGTCCGTCGCCCAGGTACTTATCTATGAATCCGCTGTGATTTCGAATTAGAGGGCCAATTCGGCCCAGGTATTCATTGATAAATGCAAACGTGGCGGCCGGGGTCATGCCCTCGCTTCGAGTTGTAAAATCGCGGATATCCACAAACAGAACGCTCATGGTTTGCTGAACCTGATCGCCAAGCTCGATGTCCAGAATGCTTTCCTTGTGTAGATATTTGAGAAACTCTTCGGGTACAAAGCGGCTGTATGCGGTATTGTACTGCCGCAATCCTTCGGACATGGTTTCAATAGTTGCAAAGGCGCGCGAGAAGCGTATTGAAAGGATAAAAGACTGGGAGAAAATAAACACAAACAATCCAAAAGGCACCAGCTGAACGGTCTGGATTACCTGCTGATTGTACAGTAGATCGTTAATCGTCGTCGCGGAAAGCACCAGAGTTGCGATGGTAGCAAATACGGCCCCTTCGCGACGTTTGTAGATTGCCACGGAGAACACAATGCAGATATATAGGATCGAACTTACCAGAACGTACTGGAAATAGTCCACAGTGTAGGTGAACCAATCCGTGGGGGAAACCAGAGTAAAGATGGCGAAAGCACCGCTGACTACCAGAAGCCCTCGCAGAAAGAGATTCCAGCTTTCTCTGGGATAAAGGCTCTGCACAAAGTAGCAAAAAGACGGCAGAGCTAGATAAACGCTCAAATACTCAAACCGCAACAGAATCGACCATGCCGATTCCGGAAACATGGAATGAAGTAATCGCTCACCGATCAGCGTAAGACGCATTACGATGATCAGACAAAACAGGCCAAACCAGAGAGTGGAGCGATCATTTCTGCGCAGAAAGAACAGACCAAGATGATAAAAGCCCATTATTAGCAGACTGCCGGCGATAAAACTCTCAAATAGAATTCGTCCTTCCCGGTACTGGCGAATTGCACTTTGCGATCCAATGCGAATACTTTCCCAGAGTCCACCTTTTCGATGATCGAAATTTGTAACCTGAAGTGTAATGTCCAGGACTGGTCCCGTTTCCTGAAGCTCGAAGATGCGAGTGCGAAAGCTGGGTCTGTACTGGGCCGGATCGCTGCCCACCTGACCGTTCGATCCGTATTCCTTCCCATTTACGAACAACCGGTAGGCGCTGGATTCATCCAGAAACTTGAGCGAAAGGGGCGGATGATTTTCCGGAAGCAGGACCCGCAAACCATACGTAGCAAATCCCTTTCCGGTCAGCGTTTCGCCCAACTTCAACCCATTCCAATTCCCCGGCACAGGAATGTACGTATCTGGCTGTGGCATACTCGACGGCGGAAAGGATTGTTCCGAACTGGGGGATTTTCGGTTCGCAGGAGGGCTTCCGTCGGGACTGCCCATCATCGATGGCTCATCGAGGCGGATCAATTTTTCCCAGTAGAAGGCCCACTTTCCGTCGAGGTTGTGGATCTTTGTCAAATCTTCCTGGCTCAGATCCAGGATGCCCTGTGGCCCGTCTGCCCGGGCAGCAAGTGGCGCTAGAAGTAAGGCCAGACAGAGAGCCCGCCTGAATGTACGGAATGCTTGGCTCATAGGGGCGCTCATGGACTCAATCGAAAGCGTTTCCAGTGATTGCCTTCGCGCTCAAAAGCCAGACGATCGTGCAACCTACCTGGCCTTCCCTGCCAGAATTCCAGGCGATCCGGTCGAAGGACGTATCCGCCCCATCCGGTGGGCCTGGGTGGATGATCGCCGTACTGATCTTTGAGCGAAGCCATCCGCTCCTCCAGCGCCGCCCGAGATTCCACGGGCTGGCTCTGGTGCGATACCAGAGCTCCATAGCGGCTTTCCAGGGGTCTACTATGAAAGTATTCTTCGGATTCTGAATCCAGAGTCTTCTGCGTGGTACCCTGGATGCGAACCTGTCGCTCCAGACTCGACCAGTAGAAGCAAAGCGCAGCCCTGGCATTGGCTCTAAGATCCGCTCCTTTTTTAGATTCATAGTTGGTGAAGAAGACGAAACCTTCTTCGCGGGCATCCTTGAGTAGAACAATGCGGACATCGGGCTGACCGTGGTCATCGACGGTAGCAAGGCTCATAGCATTCGCATCCGAATGTGATTGCAATGCCTCCGAAAACCAGGATTGGAACAGCTGTAACGGATCATAGCCAGCATTTTCCTCTTCCAGCGTCCGGAGTTCATATTCTCGTCGAAGCTCTTTCATTTCTATTTGGCAGGCTGCCCGGTCAATGCACGGTTTCAACACTTTCCTGCCAGGACGGATAATTTCGCGCCGCCAGCCGGATACCCTGTACCCGGGCTACCTAATCCAGGGCAGTCCCGGTGCGCGCCAGTGCTTCGGCCAGATCTTCCATACGGTTCGCAGCTTCTCTGCGGCCGGCGGCAAAGATTTCATCGTGCCGATGGAAATCGAACAAATCGAAAGACCCGATTTCGGGATTGAGTATAAAATCAAAGTCGGCCAGCCTGGACCGAAGTAACTCCCGGCCTTCCACAGCAATAGACCGAGTAATAATGGAGAGTACGGGGGGGCGGCGAAAATAATCGAAGAGTCCCTCCACTCCTTCGGAGAAATCGGGCGACGTTTGACTGGAACGATCGTCTTCCATGGGCGTGACGTTTACTCCTACTACCCGCGAAAACCCGCGGCTCCTCAGTATGTCCCCTGCAAGGTTATTCAGTATGCCACCATCCACCAGAGAATAGGGAGGTATTTGCAGTGGCGGAAACAGACCCGGAAGACTTACGCTGGCTCGCAGAGCAGTGGAAATATAGCCGCTCTCGAAGATAACGCTTCTGCCAGAATTTAGATCGGTGCTGTTACAATAGAAAGGAATTCGCAAATCTTCAAATTGCAGATCCGCAAATACATCGGTGAGCACCTGGTTCAAACGTCTTCCGCGAAAGAAGCTTACCAGCGGTAAGCCCTTGTCAAAGATTGCATTGGAGTCCGGAAGGTGCTTTTTTAGGAGTAGTTTGATTTCGCGAACTCGCAGACCGGCTGCATGGGCTGCACCGATCACAGCTCCCATGGAAGTGCCGCTGATTCCATCGAACTCCAGGCCACGCTCCTCCAGCGCCTCCAGTACGCCAGCGTGAGCGTAGGCTCGCGCTCCGCCTCCGCCCAGGCTCAGTCCGCGAAGCGTACCGCTAAGCTTTCGGGCCAGACGATGGATCCCGGAAGCATCCGTATGAAAGGTGCCGTCTTCGGCATAACTCAGCCGAATTCGATTTTGTTTGAGCGGAACGCCTCGATCTGGGTAGCGCTCCTTTTGTGCGATGGCACGATAATGCTCCTCCGAAACCGATATCAAACGATCAAAGAAATCGGGGATGGCAAGCGAGATTCGCCGCCGATAGTCAATCCAGGCGGGCCCGGCGGGTACGGCAGCATCGCGAACGCATACTATGTGGTCGCATGTGCGATAAAACGCACCGGCGATTCCATCGGCTACCTGGCTTCGCCGACCGACGTGTACCAACACCAGCGAATAATATTTTCGTAGTAGCCCCAATAAGGCAGGCATTAATTCCAGCGTTCGCTTACGGGCCTCTCCTTCGAGGCCGACCAACAACGAAGCGTCGATGCGATCAAAGGGAGCGCCGCCTGGATTTGATCGGGAGCGTAGCCATTCCAATAAACCAACCGGGGAGTCCAGCGCCCTCGAAGGGACTGCTTCGGCTGATTTCGCAGTGGAGCCGACATCTTCCCTGTTCGGCGAATCCAACTCGAACAAAAGAACAGGTCCGTGATTT
>JAGRNC010000113.1 GCA_020440935.1 Leptospiraceae bacterium
CGCACCGCTCCGCCCCGCACGATGAATCGATTATCCAGTCCCCGGGCAATTCCAAAATTCAGCGCCTCTTCCAGCGCATCGTCAAAGGCCGATCCTTCGCCATCGGCAAGAAAATCGGCCATTGGTCGGCTAAGGATTTCCTGTTCGGTAAAACCTGTATTCTTTTCCCAGGCCTGATTCAGCTTAATTGCCTGCCCGGTCTCATCTAGAATGCATAGCAAATCTCCAGCCACATTGAAGAATGAATCAATGAAACTCTCCACGCGCCGGTTTTCCGATTGTGATCCGAACCATCGCGCAACAAGCTCCAGGAAACTGCGATCCTCTGTTTCCAGGTCCGATGTTCGACTTCTGGATGTTGAAAGCACAATGCAGCCTTGCACCGAACCATGCACCTTAAACGGCGCCCCCACCGCGAACTGGCTGCCGGAAATATCGATATAGTGGGCCGAATCTGTGGTAAGTACTGTGCCCGCATGAAGTACGGCCTCGGCAAAGGTTCCCTGGATTGGCTCATTGGGCGCCGGGCCGTTTGTCTCCGTGGATACGAGAGTGCGCAACGCACGATTCGGGTGGTCGAATTCCAGAACGCGTCCCTTTTCCAGTCCCATCATTTGCGAACATAGATGGAGCATCTCTCGAATTCTTCCGTCGACAGACAGACCGGACCTTGTAGAGATCTCGTACAATGCATGGATCCGGAAAGACTCCATTTCGCGGTGAAATGGCTCGGCCTGGCCTGTGGTTCCCTGACGAATGGACAACTCGCCTTCCATCTCAAAGGCCTGTTCCAGGGCAACGAGCACGCTCATCAAACGATCTTCGAGTAGCATGGGATCCGCAGAAACGTCGGATTTATCCAGCGCGAACAGTACTCCATCCACGCCGGCCAGCCTTCGACCAAAGCGATAGCAGAACACTTGCTTACCGGGGCCAAAAAGGACGGCAGCGTAGGGCCCCTCTGGAAGCCATTGCCCGGATCCGGGCGGACAGATGGGAATTTCGGACATGGCATCGGGAGCGTCCCAGAGATGTTGCAGGTCAATCTTTCGAATTAGAGCGCTGGGCAGGCCAGTATGCGGACTGTCCTGAATTGCAAATGTCGCCGCCTGAACCCAGTCCGCAGAAGAAGACTCGGCCTGACCGGCCGGTACTCGATCGCTGGACATGATCCGAAGGATGCCTCCGATGAGCCTGTGTATGCGACGATACGGCATAGATCTTCCCTGAAATTGGACGTCAAATAGATGCAGTTCGCTAAAAATATAGATCTATATACTAAGGAACCGGCGAAATTTTTGCGTGCAGACGCAAGCACCATGACCCAATTGATGAATGCTATCAATTATAAAATACAGACTTTTGGAAAAATTGCAAAACAGGAAGCGGGAAAAACCGGTCAAGTTCTATCCGTCGGCGCAGAGCCACCGCCTGATTACTGTCAAGGAACGAATGGAAAAGTAGTTATCTAACGTTGGATAAAGGCGGCAAAGCCAGGTTCCAGAGAACCGAGCGCCTGACAGGCGAACTGTGGTTAGGTCTCCGAGACCTCAAAGACTTTTACGGCCCCTTTCTTTCCTCGGAGGACATAATCCCCGGACAGAGTAACGCCCACTGTTGGATCCAATCCATTGGCCGTGTTCTCGTCGATTAGAAGGTCCACGCTCTTCTCTTTTGTAAGATCCTGGATTCGCGCTGCCGTATTTACGGGATCGCCCATAACGGCATATTTGAGCCTCTGGTAGGAGCCAATATTGCCGGCAAAGATCTTGCCTGTGGCGATTCCCATTCCGTAGCGCACCCCCTGCTCCTGAAGCTCGGCAGGCAGGTAGCTTTCGTTGTATTTCCGCATTAGCTTTCGAATTGCTCTTGCCGCTTCCACTGCATTCGAAGCGTCACGACCGGTGGGATCCGGGCATCCAAATGTGGCCAGAATACCATCCCCCAGAAGCTCGTTTACGGAACCCTGGTGTTCGAAGATCAAGTCCATGATCCGGGCAAATAAGTCGCTTATGAATTCCGCGTACTTCTGCGGACCGATTTGCTCGGCGATGGTCGTGGAACCACGCACGTCGTAGAACATGACGCTAGCTTCCAGAGTCTTTCCTCCAAGCTCCGATGGAATTTCATCGCTCAGAATCTTTTCTACAATGTCGCGCGAAAAGTATCGCAATAGTCTTTGCTTGTCGCCTTCCAGACGCTGGTTCAATTCGTGGATCTTGCGTCGGTAGCTCAGTAGCTCCAGAGATTGCTGGATTCGCATACTCAAATCCGCAAGCTGGATTGGTTTCTTGATGAAATCGCTGGCCCCGGTGGACATACCTACGATCCGGATCTCATCGGAATCGTCTGCGCTCATAATGAATACAGGAATGGATACAGGACGCTGATTATCGGAGCGAATGACTTTGAGCACTTCCAGGCCGGGCAATTGCGGCAGATAAAGATCCAGCAACACAAGGTCCGGATCATACGTACCCATCATTTCCAGAGCATCAGGCCCATCCGGCGCTACCTGCGTCTGATAGCCCCACTGGCTTAAGAATCTATCCAGCAAGGCCGCCTGATCGGGATCGTCTTCTACGATTAGAATTTTTTGCGCCAAGGAATCAGCCCGCTGCCATCTGAAAGTAAGGATGCGATTTCAGTCGCTTCAGCTGCTGTTCGTTCAGTATCTTTTCAAATGGATCTGCCTGATCCCCTGATTTACGATACATATCCTGCACGGCCGCTTTTGTCTTGGAGTCCAGCGGGATACCGGCGCCCTGCATACCGAGGAAAACGGAAATCACGGTGATATTACCCAGGTCATCCGATCCATTCATGGAGGATGGGGTGAGCAGCATACTGTGCTGCAGACTTTCGGGCAGGTTCCATTGCTGGGCCGCTTGCTGGCCGGCTTCGGAATGAGTTGTGCCGTAGGAGGACTTTTCCATATCGCGCAGATCAAATCCGTTCTTTTCGGCTTGCTCGATGAGGAATGCATAGTGGTCGCCTTTGTTCAAGGCCAGAATGCTCATTCCAATGTTGTAAAGCAGACCTGCAAGAAAGGCTTCTTCGGCCAGCTCCGGATGCTTCCAGCGCTTGGCCAGCTCTTCGGCGATCAAGGCGGACAACACCGGGTATTCCGTAAGGTATTTTTTGAAAACGGGGTTCTTCAGATCGGTGGCAATCTGACGGGTGCTAATAAAGATAATTAGATTTTTGAGAGCTTTCAGGCCGAGCAAAGTGATCGCATCCCGCATCACCTTCACGCGGCCGGATCGGCCGTAGTAGGCGGAGTTTGCCACACGTAGAATCTCGCTGCAAATGCCTTGATCCGGGGCGATGATCTTCTCCACTTCGGCGGCGCTGGAGTCCGGAGAATCGGCATCGTATTTCATCACCTCCATTACTACCTGCGGTAGAGGAGGTATTACCATAGAATCACCCATAGCCGACAGAGTCGCCATAGGAAGGCGCAGAAACAATCCTTTTTCGGCGGTACAACTGTCAAGATTCACAGGTCCGAGCCTGGCCGGCTAAAGCCCCTCCGTGCCGTAAATTCGTCTGATCAATGCCCAGGAAATGCAGGGAAATCGGGCGGCTGGCTCAATTATTGGGCTGGCTGGCGCAGGACAGCCCTGTTTGGGGTCGATATTGAATAACAGAACCGTTATGCCGGCCATTGAGCTCATAGCTGCCTTGATGATTTGCCTTGTATTCTATGGCATTTATTACGGCCGATTGCGATTGGAGAGATCCGTCCTGATTATCGCGGAGGCTTTTCTGGCCGGCGCCGTCATTGCCATTCTGCTGCTAGCGATTCCAATCGAAAAAGTCGCGGATTGGCGACCAGTGACGGAGGGATTCTTGCTCGCTGCATTGCCCGAAAAGGCCCTGGGTCTTATTGCCATGCTGTACATGGTGTTGCGCGACCGCGATGAACTCAGTGTTAAGAATTCCATTGGCTACGGAATCTTGATTGGTGCAGGGTTTTCCTTTGTGGAAAATGTTACCTACGCGCTGGCCTATGGTAGCGACATTGTCTATTTGCGATTGTTCAGTTCTGTCTCCATGCATCTGACCAGTATGGGACTGATGGGCTATATGGTGGGCCTCGGGGTGATCCGTTCGCGGAAGCGAGGACTGATGATCGGCCTCGGATTCTTGATTCCGTTTCTACTGCATGGATTATTCGATTTTAGCATACTTACAGGGGGCCTCTGGAACTATTCCATTCCAGGCCACATCATCGTACCCGTCTTGATTCTGGAGGTCGCTATCTCAAGAAGTCAGACGTTGCCCGATGCCGGGGAACTTGCCCGTCGCGGTATCTGGTTTGAGGAATGGAAGCTTTTGGATCGCCAGCGTGGATACCAGAAATGGATTCTTTCCTCGGCGAAACATGAGACATCGGATGCGCCATTCTTTCGTTTTCCTGCAGGGGTCTTAAAGAACTCGTTGGCCGTTCTGCTGCTTGGCATTCCATTGTTTGCCTGGCTAAGACCGGAAGCTCTGAGCTTTGAAGTGAATCTGAGCGTAACTATGTTCATATCGCTGTTTACGCTTCTGCCTACTTCGCTCTCCATCTCCATACTTTCCATCGGTTCCATTAATCCAGACTTCTTTCGCGGTCGACTCATTCGAATCCCGATCATTCTGGACTGGGAAGTTTTTGAGGAAGGAGTTCCCGCGCCGATTCATTCGGGTATTTCCTACGAGCTCAGCGGGCGCTCCCTATTTCTACGCGGACAATTGGAGGAAGGCAAAGATCGACGGATTCAATTCCGCTTTGACCGCATCGAAAGCCCCGCCGTCGGATTTCAAACTGTGATTGTGGAATCGGGCGCAGCCGAGGGAATCTTAATTCGAGTGGATCGATCGGTTCCTGGATTTCATCGATTTCAACGATCGTACCGAATGCGGCGCATTCTATGGGGCATTTTCTACTACTTTCATTTTCCGGGCTCCGAAGGATTTCGAAAGCTGTTCATAAAGCCGCGAACGATTACACAGACGCGCCGAACCTACAATCCCGGCGACATAGTTTTCAAAGAAGGCGATCCGGCTCGACGCTTCTATCTCGTAGAAAAAGGAAGCGTGCAAATTCTGCGGGATACCGGTTCCGGTCCGGTGGCATTGTCCCTGGTTCAGGAAGGCGAGATATTCGGCGAAATGGCGCTGGTGCAGGGTAAATCCCGGAGCGCCACGGCAATCTGCATGGATGCCACAACTCTTTCTTCGGCCCTCACGGATCATCTGGAATCGCTCATTGAAAGTAATCCCGAATTTGCCTCCACATTGATTAGAACTCTGGTAAGGCGATTAATCCATTCGGAAGAGGCATTCCTGGAAAAGCTAAAATCAATCGAGGAAGACCACGATCATTAGCTGAATTTCTAGTCCGGAATTGTTGACAGTTCCTCCTGGAATAGCGATCTCTGGCTGATCCATGGGATCGCAGGAAACTTTACTCGATCTAGAAACCTTTGAGGAGCGCTTCATAGAAGCCAATCGAGGTAAGCCCCTGTTTTTGATTCGTTTCCAGAATGTTCAGGGGATGAACGTCCAACAATTTCTCGAGTATCTGCGCAGCGAAGTCCATAGCATTCTGAACTTAACGGATGTGGAATTTTGCTTCCACATGATGGACCTGAATACCCTGCTCATGGGCATCACACCCTATTCAACCTGGCAGGGCCGGGACTTTCCAAACATCGATAGCGCGGTCGGTCGCTTCCATGACGAATGCGCCAGCATGCGTATCTGCTACTTCGATTTTGGAGTGGCGCGCACCCAATGTAACTACATATCTGATTCAGAAGAAATTCTCTACGAATTGCTCCAGGCTTCAGAAAAGAACTTAAAGGACAATCTTACTCGCTGGAGCTGGACTTACTTTAATCGAGCCAATACCTACATTGCGGGCGCCGCCAATGAAGCGATGATCCAGCCCACAATTTCTTACGATCCGCACAGAAAGACATTCACTGTTAAGGGCGGCGAAGTGTTTGTGGGCGGCGGGATCTACGAAAACTACCGAAATCTAATCCAGGACATCCCATCGGATCAGGACTTGAATCGAATTGAGCTATTGATTCTGGAAAAACTCATCATTGCCTGCGAAAATGCGCCGGGCCTATTGAAGTTCAACATATCCCCTCAATCTCTGATCGATACCTTTTCGCAGCCGGAAAAGGTCGATCGCCTGCAAAGGTTATGGATAGCAAGAGGACTGGAGTCCAAAAACATTCGATTCGAACTGGTGGAAAAGCCTTACGAAGAGCGGCGATATTCGTTAAAGGACGTGTGCGAATCGTTCTGGAAATGGGGCGTCAGCTTTGCCGCAGACGATTTTGGAGTTAAGAGCCAGAGCCACCAGGTTGTTCTGGAACTTGGAATCATGATCAAGGAATTTAAGCTGGATCCGATTAGTTTTCGCTTCAAAGCAAACGAGGATCAGATCAAGTTTCTTGATAACCTGGCCTTCATCGATTACTGCAAACGATTGGCCGACAACCGGGAAGCGATGATCACGGCCGAGGCAGTGGAAGACTATGAAACCCTGCAATTTCTGATGGAACATCAAATCTATCAATACCAGACGAACATCCTTTGTGGAAAAATGCCCATAGACCAATACAAAGCAGAGTTTCATTCGATGTCGGACCTTCCCGAAGAGGTGGTAAAGGGAATCATTCAGGAAAAAGGCCCGGAGATGTGGAAAGACCATTCGTCCAATATCTTTGAGATCGCTCGAGCAAGAGGGCTCGTCCCTCCCAACGGCGCTTCGGCGCAATGAAGCAGACACTTCTGATACTCTTTGTCCCATTTATTTTCGGGATCCAGGCCTTGCGAGCAGATCCCTGTAACACTGTACCCCTGGCCACGCTGGACCAGCAACGGCTTCGGGATTTTACCGGACGCTTTATCGTCGGGTCCAAGGCTAAAACACCGGAAGTTGCGCTTTCAGTCGAAGGATGGCGCGAACGAAGAATCGATAATCTGAATCTGGGTTTTCAGGATGGTCCGGTCTGGGTGGAGTTTTGCCTCGCGAACCCCATGGATCACCCCTGGGTAGGCGAGTTTAGCGTGCTAAACACGTTTCTACAGAAGCTGGACCTCTATCAAAAAGGCGATGATTGGGTTGTTATTCCGCTGGATTCAAGGCGCTTTCAGGTGGGCCGGGTCATTCTTTCGCCGCATTCGCAGACTCACTTTATGTTGCGATTTGAGGACCAGTTGCCGGCAAGAATTCCATTTTCCCTGCAGCAGGGTCGATCCCAGTATCCATTGCTCTGGACTCTGGATGGCATCATTATTGGCACCCTTCTGGTGCTCATTCTTTACAGCGTCACGATCTGGTTTTTCACTTCCGACAGGGATTATCTCACCTTTGCCGTTTTTGCGGTCTGCATTCTTGGGTACCGCACTGCCTTCCAGGGCGTGGCCAATTCGCTTCTGAGCCAGACCATTCTTGCTCATCGCCTGGAGATTACCATTTCGCTGCTTTCGCTGGCCTTTGCCTGCCTGGCCTACTGGATTCGTAAGTTTGCAGTAACCGTTCTCAAAGGAACGTACTGGGACGCCGGGGCGCGAATTCTAACGTTCGTATTTCTCACGGAGGCAGTGCTTGTCTGGCTTTTCCCTTACACGATTAATCGCATTATTTATGCCACCGTGATCCCGGGAACGATTGCGCTATCCTGG
>JAGRNC010000114.1 GCA_020440935.1 Leptospiraceae bacterium
CGATCATTGCGGAGCTGGGGTTTCTCTATCGCATCGCAACGAATTGGCAATTCATGGTCAGCATCAATGCTCGTAAGGAGCGCTTCCAGGTAAATGGCAGCTATTACTATGCAACAACTCCACCGACCTCAAGCATCGAACCATTGCTGCCTTTCCTTTATGCTCAGGCGCCGCATATTCCCGAGTTTACCGAGCAGTCTTACGCGGTTGCCCTGGGGCTACGGCTGTATATCTGGTAGGGCGGTGTATTAAAGGGGTCCAGCGCAGGCACTGGCACATTAGACCATTGGTATCTATGATTCATTCGTGAGGCGGGCACGCATGACTGCTGATTCTGCCGGCCACTCCAACGACGACGGGATGCAGACGGCTGGCATCAGATATCGGCTTTAGGGTTGCGATGGAACGCATGCTTCAGCAATTCTCTGCAAATCGGCCTGCGATACAGAATCCAGGGGTAGCAGGATAGAATATTGCGCGAGTCAGGCTTTTGCCAGAGACTGCTCGAATCGCTGGAGCAAAGTTTCTGGATCCTCCAGCCCCACCGAGACTCGAAAGAGGCCCGGATCCATCCCCAGCGATTTCAGCTTCTGTACTCCTTCGGGCCTGGATACCAGCTCGTAATGCGCAAGGTACAGATAGAGCATTACGAGAGTAAAATCGGTGCCAAAGGAGGGCCCTTTTAGTAGATCCAGGGAATCATACACAGACTGCATGTTGCCCCTAATTTGCAGCGAAATCATCCCGCCGCTGTATGGCTCGCCGCTAACCGAGCGCTTTGCAATGCGAAGGTAATTTGCCGCGCAGGGCCCCTCATCAGCGCAGAATAATTGCGCCACCGCTGGATGATTTCTCAAAGATGATTTGATAGTTTTAACGCTGGAATCAATTCGACTCATGCGCTCTTCGTAGTCCTGAATTCGATAGGCCAATCGTTCCAGGTCGCTGATGTACGGCGCCTCCACATAGCGCTCAACCAGTGGACGCAACTCGGAATAAAATGCGGAATCAGGATTAATAATAGCCGCACCCATCATCACATCCCCGGATCCGCTGGCAAATTTTGTAAGGCTTTCGACAACAACATCGCTGTGGCTTATGGCATTGATGCATACCGAACTGCCCACCGATATGTCGGATAAAACCATACAGCCCGATTCAGCCGCTACTTCGTACAGTTCCACCAGGTCGGCCGTCTGCAACAGCGGATTGGTAGGAACCTCGGTGATAATGCCGGCCACATTCTTGTTTGTCCGGAGCGCTTCCTTGATCGATTCCAGCGAATCCATTTGATAGATTACCACCGGATCCTCTGTAAACTTTTCGACTATGCGAATATTATCCACGTAGAGCCAACCGAGCTGGATCCACACAGTCCTACCCTTTCGCTTCTGCAATTCATGCATGGCGCGAAAAGCCGCATAAACGCTATTCATTCCACTAACTGATAAAATCGCATCCTTGCTCGGAACCCCATTCAACCGAGCCATTTCTTCAGAGACGCGCTGGCCGGGCTGCTCGGTGATTCGATCTTCTTTTTGCACGGACGAAATCAGATTTCGCGCGAGCAGGAAATCTTCGGCGCGACGAGAACTAACCAGGCATCCAGTGTGTTGTATATAGGATAACAAATGGGAAGAAAGGGATTCGTCTTCCGGGAGCGGGAAGGCAACAATTCCATCTTCTTCGATGCAATGAGCCTTGCCGCGATAACCGGACCAGGAAAACAAATCTTCGGCAGCCGCATCAGAAGAGACCACCACACAGGGGCGATCAGAATGGCTCAAATTCTGAAAATAATCGACGATGGCCGTAACATAAGGATGCGCCACAAACCTGGGATAGCCCGACTGGATTCGGCTCATCGTTTCGGATATCTTTTCCTCGTATCCAATGACGTCCGAGACGCGTGGCAGACTTACCGAAACAGCATGGACGGAATCGGCCGGAATTCGCCCGCCAACTTCGGGAACACTCGATATGGGATAATGGGCCGGCATTAACCCTCCAGACGTCGCACTCCGCTGGATTCGCCAACAATCACAAAGGTGGGACGACATCGGGCGAAGATACCATTCTCCACCACGCCAGAGATGGAGTTCAATTCCTTCTCCATTGCCTCGGCATGAAAGGAATCGAATCGAACATCGAGCACAAAGTTTCCATGATCCGTAATCACCGGGCCATCCTTTCGAAGTGCCATACGCAGGCTCACTTCCCGCGCTCCCAGACGGTCCAATTCATGACGGACTACGTTGATGGCCTGCGGTAGAATCTCCAGCGGAACAGGAGTACGCTCTCCCAGAGTTGTAACCAGTTTGGAGCCATCGATGACGCAAACGAACTTGGATGAAAGGCTATGAACGATTTTCTCAAGTGTATGCGCTGCGCCGCCGCCCTTTATCAGGTTCAAAGCCGGGTCTACCTCGTCCGCCCCATCGATGGAAACATCCAACGAATCAAAGCTCTCCACCGGAAATACCCGAAGTCCCGCTTCGCGAGCGAGCTGCATGGACTGATAAGAAGTAGCACAATAATCGCATTGTAGTGCGCCGGTATTTTGCAGTCGTCCCAACTCTTCGATGGCCAGCGCTGCCGTAGAGCCGGTTCCCAGTCCCACGGTCATCCCGGATTCTACGTTCTGCACCGCTTCGAGGGCGGCGGCTCGCTTGGATTCTTTGTTTGCGTCTGGCTGTCTCACAGAATACGAGAATGCCCGGGGCGGCTGTGGGTCAAATGCTTTCGGAGCGGCGCCAACCCGACTGTTTCGACGGCGTGGGCGCTCTACGGTCTGGAAGTGTTGTTCAAGATTGGTCTTCGGTAATGGAATCCAGCAGATTTCGTATTCGGTCATCTTCCGGCTGCAGAAATGCGGCCTTCTGGAGAACTTCTGTGGCCACGGCTAACTGCCCTGCCTCCGAATAGACTTTACCCAGCAGATACAGAACGCTGGCTCGCTCCCCTACCAGATTTCGCGCCTCCTGCAAATTCTCCAGCGCCCGAGCGGAATCGCCCATTCGCGAATAGCACAATCCTGCATAATAATGACGGAAGAAGTTTTCATCCTCCAGTCCCTCCAGCAAAGACAGGGCAGTTCCAAAATCGCCGATCTCGATCAGCTTCTCCACTTCGTCCACCACCGAATCTGCGGAGGGGGCCCCTCTGCCTCCGGGCCCGGCCTCGCGATAGGCCACCCGGACCAGGGAAAGATCATCCGCCGGATCGCCCATGGAATAGAGTATTTCTCGAATCCCGGTTAGATCTCCCGCTCCCCGCTCCACTATCTTTAGAAAACGAGCAGAATCGGGCGCGGTAGCTTCCGTCCTGGTCTGACCGTCGGGCAGCATCGCTTCGCGTCCATCGGAACCAGCGATAATGACATCGCCCGTTTGCAGCTCAAACTCAATAGGCGAAAAATCCGGCTGCTCGGGCATTCCAATCTTTCGGAGCATGGATGCGTTCTCCAGGAAGCGAGCAGTCCTGCCGCGGTACAACACGCTAAATGGATGGTCTGCATTCAGATAGAGCATCAGGCCCGATCTTTCTTTGATCAACCCCATGACGCAGGACACATACATGCTTCCCTCAAAACCGCGAAATACGCTCTGCAGTTCATGAACCGTAGCAATGAGCCATTCGCGGGCAGAAGTGGAGTTGCTTTGCGAGCGACCAAAGATTGAGTTTAGAAGGGCCCCCATAATCAATGCGCCTCCCGCTCCCTGAAAGGAATGCCCCATCGCATCGCCGTTGAAGAAGAATGTGTACGCGTCGCCGTCAAATACCAGGTTACCCGTGAAACAAAGATCGCCTCCCAGTTCCCCTTCCCAACGTTTGTATTGAAACTTCTTCTTATGTTCGATCAAAAAATCGGTATGTACCACATCGCTGCGATTGTTGTCCTTTAGCAGCGGGTTTGCAAGCACCGTAGTAAGATAATAATCTGCATCCTGACGACTCTTGAGCGCCCGCACTTTTTTTAAAGTGTCGCGCAGATCCGCGGTTTTACGAATGACCATTTCCTCCATGTGAAGAGCGTAGTGCTCCATTTCGGTCACCATTTCGTTAAAGGCTCGAGCAAGTCCTCCAAATTCGTCATTAGTTCGGATAGGAATTCTAACTTTAAAGTCCCGGCTTTGCACTCGAGCCACCGCTCCCGTCAGCTCGGTGAGTGGGGCGGTAAGGACTCGGGAGATAATGAGCCCCAGAAGGCCGGCCACCGCGACGCTGGCGATCACTACAGAAATCAGTATGCGACGTAGCCGATTGATGAGACTGAATTCGCTCTCCGCCGAAAGATCAATACCAAGTACAGCAATGGTCTTATTGTCGCGGTTTACAATAGGAATATAGGCCGAAAGCCAGACGCCCCAGGAGTCCCGATAATACTCTTCGCTGGCGGAAACCTGACCGGTAAAGGCCCGCTTCATCGCTGGCTGCGCGCTTATGTTGTAGAGCATGCCGATTTGAGTGGGGGCTTCGTCCGGATCCAGACGACCGTTTCCATTGGTGTCCTGTTGCTCATCGTCCCCATCTACAATGAACTTCAGGATGGAATGGTCTGCGGACTCGGGAATAGGAACCAGAATATAGGCATATCGAATTAGTGGCGGATCTCCCGATTCTAGCTTTTGTTCGATTTTCTGCCCCGGCGGAATGATCCTGCTTCTGGTAGCCGCCTTGATTCGGCGCATGGTCTGAACCAGCGCCTGGTAATCCGGTCGGGCCTCAATGGCCTGCCGATCAGAGTCCGACAGATTGCTCACATTTTCGCCGGGAAGAATGGATTGCAGAGCCCGGTCGGTACGCGGAAGCTTTTTTGACTCCGAAATTCGATCCAATTCGACGATGGCGTCGCGGTCACCCTCATCCAGCATATACTGGCCGGCTCTGCCAATGTCTTTCAGTCTGGAAACTGTCTGGCTCCATACGTTGGCGCGGATGGTCTCATAGAAAATGTAGGACGAGGCCGATGAAATTCCTGCGGCAAAAAGCGTGATTGTCACAATCATCTTGGTCTGAAACCGCAAGGACATAAACTGGTTGCCCTCGAAAATTCCAATGCGTCAAGCACTTCCTGCGACAAGCGAGCGTTCGATTATTGCCGAATTAGAGTTGCCACGATGCGAACAAGAACCAATCGTTACTTAAAATGTATTACTACCGGCCATTGGTTCTGCTTCTGTTTCCGGTGTTACTGGCCTGCAACACCACCGAACCGTCCAGAGACCTACCAATCGTTCCACTGGAAAATCAGACCTGGCATCTTGTGTCCGGATTCAAGCCGGAGTATGCATCCGGCCTGCCAGCAAGCGAGCTTAGAAACTCAATTGAGATACAGAAATTCCCCGTACAGATCAATCATTTACTCAAGCTGGAGCCAGGCTCGGGACTTACCGAGGCTACCCTGCAGTCCACACTGGAAATACCAGAAGAATACTTGAAACGTCCCCTGGGCCTTCACTTTCCCTGGATTGGCGAAGGGTGGGCGCTCTATGTCAACGGCCATAAGATCCAGGATCAAATCTATCTGGACGAAAATGGAAAGGACCTCAAGTACCGACGGATCTTTCGACATCTGACCATTCCGCTTAACAATGCGCTGTTGCATAAAGGCAGCAACACCCTTGTCATTCATTTCGTTGGTTACCGCAATCCTACTCCCTGGGAAGAGAATTCGAATCATGGATTGATCTTTAGCGGCGGATATGAACTGGCTCCGCTGAATCAAATTGAACGAGAGCACACCGATACGTTGCGCATCGTTGTTGCCACGGTGTATCTATTCTTTGGCCTGTATCACCTGGTAATCTTCTCCAGAAGAAGAACCGATCGCTACAATCTGTTCTTTGGACTTTTTTGTTTCTTCCTGGCCATGGATTCGGTCACAGGAACCCTGCAGCTACACATTTCTATCGACGAGACAGCCTGGATCAACCGAGTAAAATACTTGAGCCAGGCATTGCTCATACCGCTGTTCATGTCATTTCTGCAAAATTACTTCAATCGCGAAGAAGAGACTCCGTTTCTTGTGCGAATGTATAGCTGGTCCCTGGGAATTCTGGGGGCTGCCTTTCTAATTGTTCCCTTTAACTATACGGAGCTGATGTTACGTGGTTTCCATCTCATCGCCGGTACAGCGCTGGTTTACTCCATTTATTTTATTGGTCGAATTATCTGGATGCGAAAAAGGGATTCCCTGCTTTTTGGTTTTAGCATCATCATTTTGATCTTCAGCGGACTATGGGGCGTTCTGGATAGCGAAATGTTCCATACGGGTGTGCATCTGCTTCCGTACGGATTTCTGTTCTGCATTCTAAGTCTTGTATTCATTCTGGCGAACCGATTCTTAACGGTCCATAATGAATCGGAGCGTTTAAACCTGGAGCTCACCGAACAGAAGAATGCATTCCACCGATTTGTTCCTACGCAATTCTTGAATCACCTGGGTCGATCCTCGGCCGTGGAAGTAATGGCAGGCGATTCGGTGCTGCGCGAAATGACGGTATTATTTTGCGATATTCGATCCTTCACCACTCTTTCGGAAGGCTCCGGACCGCAGGAAACTTTTTCTCTACTGAACGAACATCTACAACAAATGGAACCGATTATCTACCGTCAGGGTGGATTTGTAGATAAATATGTAGGCGATGCCATCCTATCGTTGTTCTCCGATGATCGCTCGGGCAACGGAAACGGAAGCAAAGATTACAATTCCGCGCAGCGTGCGGTAATGGCTGCCATCGAAATGGCGGCTCTGGCTCGATCTGCCGAAATGCAACGCACCACGGGCGCAAGAGACAATTTCCTTCCGGGCTTTGGAATTGGAATTAATAGCGGGAACCTGGTGCTTGGAACAGTAGGAAGCCCCAGCCGTATTGACACGACGGTCATTGGCGACACGGTCAATACATGCTCCCGTCTGGAAAGCCTGACTACCCATTACGGTTGTCCTATCCTTATTTCCGGCCAGACCATGGCTCGAATTCCAAACCCCGAGCTTTTTCATATTCGGATGGTGGACGAAGTGTACTTGCGAGGAAAGAAACAAAAGACCGCCATCTATGAAGTGTTTGATGCCGATCCGCCGGAACAGCTATTGCAAAAGAATCGAAGTCTGGTCCGATTTGATCAAGCTTTGAGCCTGTATAGAGAAGGCAAATTCCAGGAATCCCTGGAGCTCTTTCAAAAACTCAAAGAGAAGGCTCCGCTGGATCAGATCCTGCCACTGTATGTAGAGCGAATCAAAGGATTACTGGCAGGCGAAACGCAGAATTGGGAAGGCGCCGTTCAGGTGATTGGATCGTAGAATCCGGCGGCGCTTGCATCAGCGATACGGGCGCCCGACCGTAAACCGCGCAGTAGGGTCCGTCTGGTTTTTACTCCAGACCGGACCCATGTACCGATCAAATAGTCCGATCATAATTCGTCTTTCTTCTTGGTTGATGCCGGGGGAGGAACGTTCACAAACATAGAGGAGCATTCGTAGGCCTTCCAGATTCCTTTATCATTCTTTTTAAGCGTCACCGGTCGAGGAGAGAATCCGTAGACGTTTACAAAAACCTTCACTCTTCCCGATGATTCATCCCCGCTGTATTTGTTCCGTGATGTAACAATGGTATAAGGGGCCGACGTCTGGTAATTATTC
>JAGRNC010000115.1 GCA_020440935.1 Leptospiraceae bacterium
AAAGCCGAGCTCTTGCCACAGACTTTCTAAAGAAGAACGACATAGGAAGAAAGGAGGGATACTGGATTGGCATTGCTCCTTTTGCCGGGCATCGGCCCAAAACCTGGCCGCTGGTTCATGTGCATGAACTCATCAGCTTGATGAACCGCAACATGAAGTGTCACATCTTCTTATTTGGCGGCGGTAAGCAAGAAATCGAGCAGTTAAACATCCTCAAAGACAGCTTTCCAGAAACCACTACCATCGTGGCCGGAAATCTTGATCTGGAAGGCGAAATGGCCCTCATTATGCGCCTGGATTTGATGGTGGCCATGGATTCCTTTAACATGCACATTGCAGCGCTGCTTGGAACAAAGGTGCTATCTATCTGGGGCGCCACTCACCATTACTCCGGATTCGGTCCGTACGGCCAGGACGAGCGGGCTATTGTAGAAGTGCCGGTGGAAAAGCTGCCCTGCCGGCCATGCTCCATCTTTGGGAATAAGAAGTGTTACCGCCGGGATCTTGCCTGTATGAATTGGATTACTCCACTGGAAGTGTTTCGACGCATGGAAAGCAGACTGCTCGAAAAAAACCGGCCCGTCTGAGCCGACTACAGGCCGCCCGCGCAATAATCTTGCATTGTTTCTATTAAAGGGTTCCAGAGCAATTGCAGAGCAACCTTGGCGATCGCCAGAGATCCTAACGCCCGCGCTGCCAGATTAGCCAGCCGCCCACGCCAACAAAGATTGCCGTCGGTCCCCACCCTGCAATGGCAGGCGATACGATACCCGCCTTACCCAGGTTTTCGCCGATTTCAAAGGCAATTTGATAGAAGAAAATGGTCGCAGTGGACAATAGTAGACTGCGAATCAGCGGGCCCCCGGACCGAAGGGATCCCATGCTTCCAGCTACGGAGCCCACCACGGCAACAATCAGAACCATAAATGGAAAGGAAAGCGATCGGTGAAAATGCACCTCGTATTGCACGGTGGAAAAGCCATACTGCTTTCGAAACTCGATCTCTTTAACAAGCTCGGAAAGACTGAGCTCTTCGGGATTGGTCTGCGGGTTAGAAAAGAATTCCAGGGATTCCGGAAATCGAATGGTTAACTCGGGCAGGAGTTTTGTATCGGTTACATGAAGCTTTTCATCCATGTGAATGTCTTTTACCAGCTTCAGAGTCCAGGAACCATCCTCGTTGTAATCGGCAGATAAGGCTTGAATCAGTCTTGTGGGGCGATTCGAGTCATTGACCTGCATATAATGAAAGCCGCCAATTATACGCTTCTTGGTGCGATCGTAAAAGTAGATAAAATAGAAACCTTCCTTGCCTCGCACATTTCGCTGCCATACGATATCTCTGGACTGTCGGCTGTTCTTTTTATATTGCGCCAGATAATCCTGTGCCTTTCGATTGGCTGGCGTTACCATCTGATCTTGCGCAACAATACTGCCTACACTGACGATGGTAGCCACAACATAGATTGGAAGAACCGCGCGGTAGAAGGAGGTGCCGCAGGAGTAGACCGCAACAAGCTCCCGTGCCATTGTGAACTGCGCAACAACGAAGCAGACCGAAAACATCATAGCCGCGGGTGTGACAAAAATTGCGATTTGCGGGATCGAATACAAGTAGTGGAGCCGCAATAGCTCTTTGGGCTCCGCACTATCAATTTTTTGCAGTTCGATAATTTTGAAGGCTAGAAAGACCACAGTCAGGCCAAGCAGCGCCAGGCCAAAGGCTTTCAAAAATTCCAGTCCGATGTAGCGATCCAGGATCTTCATGCAATGGAGCTAGCGGCCGATGAGCAATCCTGGATCAAACAGTACATCTGACCACGGAAGTCCAACGCCATGTCCCAGCAATGCCAGCGTGAGACAGCCAGCCAGCGGCACAATCAGGTTATCATCTATGAGTCCTCGGAATCCGGTAACAGCAAAGAACTCGGCCACGCCGGCCGCGGCCGAGCTCAGCAATAGAATGGGCAACCAGCCCCATCCGGGCCCAAACTCCGCGCCGCTCAACCAGAATACCGAAGACTCGTTTTCAAGAGTTGTGTGAAACCAGAGAAATGCAAAGCAGGCCAGAAACCCGGCAATCACAAAGCCGATGGCGCCCTCCAGGGACTTGCCATTGAAGAACCGATTCTTACCAAAGCGCATACCGCAATAGGCAGCAGCAGGGTCGCCAATCATCAGATACAGGCAGGACAAAACGACAATTTCATCGGAAAAGAAAAGATAGAGCAGAAGGTTTGCAAATAGATAGGGAACTGTGCCGTTGTATCGATCGCGTTCCTCTTCCTTCATTAGAGGTCCGACAAGATTGATGAAGAATCGGTTGAAGGAAGGGTTATGCAGCCTTATACTGTCGATAACCACTAGAAAGATGGTACCAAACGACAGCAAACCGATGCCCACCCATCGAGAACCAAAACGGAAATCCGGCCAGATCATGTGGATGGGATCCACATAAACAAAAAGCGGAACAATCAGTCCAAGTAGATGCCAGGCTTTCCGATAAAAGTTAAAAGAGCTGCCGGATGGGCTCATAGACCTGACAAGGGTATAGGAGCGTGCTCATTTTTCCAGCATTTACTAGATTATTTGAGGCTTGACAGTAGAAATCGAGCGCATCAGAAAGAGAGGGTCCTTGAAGCTCAAAGTTATCCACCTACTCAGACGCCTGGAACGCATAGAGCGTGACCTGGAAGAGCTGGACGGCATGTTGGCCGGGCTGCGCATGGACCGCGAGTATTCGGTGCGCCTGCGAGACTCGCTCATCGAAGAGTCCGCACGCCTCAAAGAATTTAAACAGCAAATTCTGACACAACGAGTGCTGGCCACCGAAGAACAGATCGCTGCGGATCAGGCCGCTTCCGAAAGCATTGAATCCTCAGTCACCATAGAACTTCCCGGCAAAGCCCAGTCTAATTCCAATGGAAAAACCGCCCCGGCCGCCAGGAAAGAGCCGCGCAAAGCCGAGAAGAAAACCCCTGAAAAGCAGCCCACCAGGGAAAAAGAATCGGCCTTTGAATTTAGGTTCGAGTAATCCGCAGAAGTTTTTGACTCCAGTGTTGCCGCCAGCAGCCTGGGTGCATGAATCGTTCTATTCTGCGAAATAGCTTTCGCACACTAGTATTTACTTCCACTCTGCTTCTGTCTCTGTCCGCCGCGAATTGCAGCGGCGATGGCGAAACACTGGCAACCTACAAAGGCGGGGAAATCACTCGCGGCGAAATGCGGCTTCTGGTAGAAGCTAGCGGAGCTCCCTCCACAGAAATCAGCACTGCCCAACAAAATGAAATTCTGAAACTACTGGGCACCTATCGATTGGCGGCTCTGGAGATGGCCGACGATGCAGATGCACAAAAGTGGCTCAAAGAGAACGGAAGCCTGCTGGAGCGCAAAGCTTTGCTGCGGGCCTTTCAGGCGCATTTGAATCAGGAGGAGCCCTTTGAAATCATGAGCATGCAGCTTGCCATTCTGCGAAAGAACAAGGACACTTCGAGAAAAGAAGAAGCCGATGCGCTGGCCAAAAAGCTGAACGATCTAAGCTCCGACGAAGAGATAGAAGATCTTCTTATGCAGGCCAGCGAGAGTAATGAAACCAAAATGAATGGCGGAAGGATTGTACCGCATTGCATTTCTTGCCAGCCCAACCCTCTGGAATTTCTGACAAAGCCTTTGCAGGAGGCTTCTGAAGGGAAGTTCATCGTCGTCGATGCAGAGGGCGCCTACTTTGTGGCTCGCAGGTTGTCGCTGGATAAGCTCGATGGCGATGAGCTGGCCGGCTTCTATCAGAAGTATTTCATGGAGCTTGCGAAAAATCGGAGTAAGGATGCCAAGCAAAAGATCGAACCATCCATGATCGAAGCGCAGGCAAAGCAATACGCAGACCGAATGGTTCGATCGCAGAAAGCGAGCATGCAAAAGCTCGTAGATCATGTTGAGAAATTAGAGAAAGATCACACATTCAAGCAAAACCAGGAAGAGATCAATCTGGAATCCTTCGATGGCAAACACGATGATACGTGGCTCATCGAAATCGATGGAAAAAAGCGCACTATAGCGGACTTCAAAAAGACCATGAACACTGAAGGATTCGATGCCCCTACTCTGCTTCAGATCATCCAGAACATTTACATCCCCAGCGAATTGCTAATGGCATCCGATGTGTACGAGGATGTAAAAGGTTCGGATCTCTACAAATTCCTGGTAGAACACAACAAGAACGAGGCTCTGGCTGGAAGATACATCCAGAAACAAACCGCCGATTTGCAAGTAACCGATGCACAGGTTGAAGAATATTACAACCTTCGAAAGTTCAACGAATTCAAAGGCAAACCTCTGGGTTCTGTCAAAGAACAAATCCGACAGCAACTGCGACAGACGCAAGGCCAGACGGCTGTGCAAAAGATCCGCGATGATCTGTTCAAGAAATACGAGTTTAAAATCGATCGAGAAAAGCTAAAAGCCGACGAGATATAGTCGTTCGGATACAGGAGGCCGCTGATTATGCAGCGGCCTTATTTTCCGCTCGGTATCTTTCGATCATTTCCGCCCCAGTACATGCTGTACAATGGATGGGCCATCGTTCCACGAAATAGCTTTCGCTTTCCATTTACTGGAATGCCCAATTTTTCCAGATTGGCGCGCAACACTTCTCTAGAGCGGTGCAAGCATCGCCGGGAATATTGATCGGAATCTTTGGCATCTGCCGGAAGTCTGGAAATAAATTCGTATTCCAGAGCATCGCGCCGGGCCTGGATATCGGGAGCAAATTTCATATAGTTCCCCAGCACCGCGCGATGTAGACGTTCGTGCATCCACCAGAGCGACTCGTCGGGCCTCGAACCAGGCAAGACCCAATCAGGTGCGATCAAATTTTGATCTCCAAAGAAGAACGGTTTAAAGGTAGAAAGACAGGGCGCAGCAGTTCCGGTGAGCCAGACAATAGGTCCTTTATCCGTTAACTGAGCGACCATGGAACCTGTAGTTTGCGAAGGAGTGGCGATCCCCGAGGCATGCAGACAAAGGGTTTTCATACCTGGTCCAGACGGATGAAAACCGGCTTTGCCATCCGCATCGCCATGGCTTCGAAGAATGCCCATCGCATCGCGCGCGCTCATTCCATTCTTCTTATCTCCGGCCAATTTGAAACTACGAGCCTGGCGGTATTTGCAGGCCGACATGCGCGTATAGAAAGAGTCCGAAAATACCTGCGCAAAGTGCATTTGCTTTCCTGGTTTCAGGTAGCCCTCCTTGCGCGCGCGGTCCTCCAGTTGATTCGAAGATAGGTCGTATTCGGTGCCGATGGTTAATCCGTTCGAAATGGATCCATGACCTTCCACTTTTTTCGCCACCCAGAATGGTCCGGCGGTCTCCAGAATATATGCCTGGCCTGGATCGGCGATGAGAAAGCTATTGTGGTAGTAAAATTTCCGATCCTGGTATCCGCCGCATGCATCCTGACCGTACTTTTCCAGATGCGATGTAATCACTTCAATTGCCTGCTCGGCGTTTCTGGATCGTTCCAGGGCCAGACGAATCATGTCCATCCCCGTAAGTCCGCTGTTGGTTCGCTGGAATGGAATCCTGGTAAATACTGCCTCATTTCCGATGGCAACGCCATGCTCGTTTACGCCCATTTCTGCGCCCCACATATGAAATGGTCGCGAAATCAAGATCTCAAAAGTATGAGACACCTGGTCGACCTCAATGTATGTGGTCTTTAATCGGCTCTGAGCTTTAAGATCGTGCTGGCGAGCGGGAATCCTCTCGATTGCCTGGGCTTCGTTGGGCTCTCGATCTGAATTCTTCGCCAGAATAGTACCGCCGGGATTCTGCGAGGAGGTAACCACAAAGGTATCGCACATGTCTCTGATTTCTCATCGTCCATCCCTGCTACAAACCATTTTCCTGGAAGCTACTGTATGATGCCTGTACGCATCATCGAGGAGACGGAGGATTATGCCGTTTTCTATAAACCCGCAGGATTGGTATTTTTTGAAGATTCCGGGAAAACAGACATGCTCGACCAGGTGCGTTCCCTCTGCGCGGACCAGGCCTCCAGACTATTTCCGGTGCACCGTCTGGACCGGGTAACCTCAGGAATTTTGCTTTTTGCAAAGGGCCGCAAAAACGCGAATCTGCTGGGAAACGAGTTCCGGTTTAATCGCGCAGAAAAGGTCTATGTGGCTCTGTCCAATCGGACGGGAAAACTGAAAAGCGGTTTCATCCAGGGCGACATGGAACGCGGTCGCCGAGGTACCTGGAAACTGGCCCGCACAACCAACAACCCCGCCAGAACAGCCTTTCTTTCTGACTCGTTGCATTCGATGGAAAAGGGACTTCGTCTTTTCTGGATCAAACCCATCACTGGCAAGACCCACCAGATTCGAGTGGCTCTAAAAAGCGCCGGATATCCAATCCTGGGCGATCCGATGTACAATGCCTTTAGCGAGGCTCGGCAGGAAGACCGGACCTACCTACATGCGCTGGCCCTCCGATTCTCGCTGAAGGACCAATCGTTCACAATCGTAGATTATCCCTCGGAAGGCAGCCGATTCCTGAATCCGCTCTGCATGGAAACCCTAAAAGATGCCAGAGATCCATTTGCCCTCCCTTTTCCAAGAACACGGCCCGGGCCCGATCAGATAAAAGAGAATCGGGAAGCCAAAAAAAAGCCGAGCGAGAGCGCCCGTACAGGAATGGCAGCGAAAAAAGCGAAAAAGCAGAACCGCAGAAAACGAAAGCCGGGAGGAAGGATTCAGTAATCGACGATTTATTCCGTTAGTATTAGAGTGAAACCTGGTGGAGCAAAATCGTCGCCCGGCCACCTGCGGCCCGTTCGTTGCCTTACTCTAATTGCACTGATGGTAATACCTTTATCGTTTGGCCGCCAAAAATTCCGGGACTCGCTGGCAGCGGCTCCGGCAGAATCCAGCAGCGAAATCGAGGCCGCCGACCAGGTTCGAGTTCTATCCGGAATCCTGCAGGAAATGCCGGATCGCATGAAGCTCAAAGTGCTGGACCTTTTTGAAGAGAAGCGGGATTACTATACCCGCGCCCCGTCCACAGACCTCAGCATCATTGAATATGCCTACCGGGCCCCCGATTCGGATGCATTTACTAAAGAAATGGATTTGCTCCAGTCCATTCGCACCGATGCCACTTCCAAACGATGTCTTCTCGTTCAGACTTCCTTTAGCGTACCCGGCAAACAGGTTTTTCAGATTCTTTTGCGGCATCCCCTGCATATAGAAGGCGGATTGGCGCGCCTCTCGGTCTGGATCCACTCACCCGATTCGCTAAACGCCATCTCCGTCTTGATGCGAAATCCACGCGGCCAGCGCGTGGAAGTGCGCCTGGGCGCTCTTGCCTGGAAAGGATGGAAACGAATCACTGTAAACCTGCCGGCCGATCGATTTCGCACAGGCAAAGACCAGCGATACAAAAGCGGCGGAAGCTTCGAGGGTTTCTTGATTCGTTCGCATCCACGCGAAGAAGCCGGACCGATGTCGATTATGATTGATAATCTGCTGC
>JAGRNC010000116.1 GCA_020440935.1 Leptospiraceae bacterium
CCCAGATTCTTTGATCGATCTGATCCTTATCGGCGCCGGGCTTTAATCGCTGTTCGATGAGACCTTCGAGACGGTCTTCCGATGCGCTGATAAATACAGATCTTCTAAGTGCCATGCACAAGATTCGAGGGCATCCGCCAGCAACGGCAAGAGTTTTTCCCGGATAATGCTTCTATTTTAGTGCCAGTGTAGGTCGGCCATTGCCGCCAGGGTTCAATCCAGCGATACAATGTCCGCTGTACCCAGTCCGGTCTGACGATTGTATTTGAGGATGATTATTGTTTTTCCGTCAGGCGCGATGGCCACAGGAGCCGGAGACTGGACGGTCTCGGCATCAATGCTTTCCGAATAGATGGAATCTCCGTCCTCATCAAATACTTCGATGCCATCCATATCGCTTAGAGCATATCGACCGCTGGAAGACATTCTAACTGTATTTTGCCGATAGTAAAAACGATGCTCTTCCATTAACCCGGCGAAATCGTCGGGCGTAGGGGGGAGGTTTTCCAGCGCTTCCATCTGACCTTGCTGGATCTGCATTTTCAGTAATTTGCCATCCTGATCTTTCGCTTCCCTGGGAGTATAGCCGGTGGCAGCGAGAATTGCTCCTTCTTCCTCTGGAATATTTTCAATGGCCTGCACGGCGCCCGGCGTAGCGATGCGCTTGCTGATGGTCCAGGTGTCCGTTGAATAAACAAACAATTCGCCGATCTTCCATCCTTCGGCGAATTTGCTGTACCATTTATCTATTTCGGCTTCTAACTGTTCCGCCTCGGCTCTGGACATCTGGCGATTGTAGTACTTATCTTCCACAGCCTTGGCTTTTAGCAGCGCCTCGTTATCGCGATACTGGCCACCAGAGTACAAATACTTACCATCGGCGCTAAAGCAGACCGCCGACAGGTTTCCCCAGGCATGTCCTGTGATACGCGCTACCGGCTTTCCCGTGCGAACATTCCATACGTACACAGCTTCTTCATCGCCTACGCTGGCCAGAAACTGGCCGTCGGGAGAAAAAGCCAGCCATTCGGCGTACCCGGCGCGATGCCTGAATTGTCGTACTACTCGGCCGTTCGACGGATCCACAACTTTGACCAGACCCGAAACATTACCTCCATCGTCGGACTCCGCTGTGGCCAGCATAGTTCCGTCCGGGGAGATGGCCAGGCCCTTGACCACCAGGTAGCTCTGCAGGGTTCGTAGCGGCTTGCCCGTGAGATCGAAGATGCGTACGGTTTTATCGGAGGCGACGGCGAATCTTTTTCCGTCCGGAAAAAAGGCCACATCGGGACGGCTATACTTGGACGACATTAGTCCCAGATTCACTGGATCGGCGATTAACGGACTGTGGAGCAGCGCCACAAGAAGGATGCCGAAAGGGACGGATAAGAAACGCATCAAGCATTGGACGCAACGGTCGGCGGCTGTGGCTAGAGTTTTTCCTGGGAGGCATTCTGGGTTTTACCGGCCCATAAAACCGGCATTCTGGGTGCGATGCGGGGCCTTGATACTTGACAGCCCTTTTCCTGGACAGTACCCTATAGTTGGGGGTACGTATGAAAACTGCAATTGTCGCACTAGGTTTGCTGGGCTCGCTTGCTTGCTTTACGATGGGCTTCAAGTGGCTGGTGGACTACAACCATTATCAGGGCCGCATCGAAGTGGCGCAGGAAATGAGCGCCACATCCGCTCATCGCAGCATCCTTGAGCCGTCCAATCTGGAGGATCAACGAAGGGCATCCTTTATGCTCTATGCGGTGGGAATCCTTGCACTCGTTTCCTCGGCGCTGCTCCATTTCACCGGACCCAGGACCACCGGAGTAATACTGGGAGTCAGTGTACTGCTACCGTTTCTGTTTACATGGAAGACCTTGCTTGCAACATTTTTGTTTGTGATTGCTGGGGCACTGGCACTGACGACGCGCACCGTAAAAGCAGCGCCAGCTGCGCAAACGTAATCGCCCGGAAGCGGCGCTACAGAATAGGTTCATTGCAGAATGGCCTGAAGGGAATCGGTTGCGGGTTCCCATGTTAGATTCCTCGGTCTCGGCTGGAGGAAAGATAAATTAGTCAATTGTTTAGGGAGTTTTCTTGATTCCGGGGTCTTAGTTCTGTTCCACGGCAGGGGTCATAATTGAACCAGGTCTACCCCCGCCGTTCGCCGGTGGCTGTCTTTCGAATCCGGCGCCGAATCTCCTTGGCGCGTTTTCGGTTTGCTTCCAGAAGCGCCCTAATGCGATCGCTTTCCTCGTCGGAAAACCGCGAAGCAAACATTCGTCGCATTAACCGATCCGGCAAAACGTACCAGGATGCGCTGGAGCTTACATAGATCTCTTCTGCGGCATTGTAAATTACCGCCCGCGTATACAATCGGCGCTTCCGGACGGCGGTGAGCCATGCTCGCACCTGGAATGGTTCGGTAAGCGGTGTTGCCTTGTGGTAATTCATGTGAAGCTTTTCGGTCATAACCGAATGCCCCACATGGAAGCAAAGCACTCCCTGAGCTTCATCCATAATGCTCGCCAATACTCCGCCATGCACGTAACCAGGGGCCCCTTCGGCGGTGGACTCCGGAGAGTATTGAAATCGAACCTCTCCGTGCTCTAAATCAAATCGAAAATCTGCATGCAATCCCTTTGGATTGTCCGGACCGCATCCAAAGCAATTTGGATGATGCCAGTCGCGCCCGGTCATGCTTGGCGGAACATGTAACATGGATGGATTTTCAGAATGCATACATTGCCAGAAAAGAAGGCCGGTGATCCGGGTCAAGAGTACCGTCCGTCGGCGCAGTGCCCCGGATCACTCCCGCTCCCCTGAAAAAGCCGGATAATACGCCAAAACCCCGAAGTTTGGGGGTTTTTTGTCGCATGAATCAATCCGGCCAGGAGGGAATCTTGTTTACTTGAGGGCCACTCAAGCGAATTCTGAACCTGCTTATGGCGAAAAAGAAGTCCTCGAAATCATCAAAAAAGGCAGCGCCCAAGGGCGCGCCAAAGGGCGCCAAAAAGAGCCCCGCCAAGAAAGAATCGGCAAAATCGGAAGGCAAATCCACCTCCGGTCTAAAGCCTACGGCGGGCAAAAAGCCCAGGTCCACCAGCGGCACAATCATTGAAACGGAAACTCCTGTAATCGAGCGGATCGATATTGCATCGGCGTTGCAGAAAGGGCTTCGCACGGTGAACGTCTCCATCGATAATCAGATGAAAGAGGCCTATCTGGATTATGCCATGAGCGTAATCGTGGGTAGGGCCCTGCCGGACGTGCGCGATGGACTCAAACCAGTGCATCGCCGAATTCTCTATGCAATGCATGAGCGGGCCTGGCGTCACGATCGTCCATTTGTAAAATCCGCAAAGGTGGTGGGCGAGGTAATCGGTAACTACCATCCCCATGGCGACTCAGCAGCCTACGATACCATGGTTCGCATGGCTCAGAATTTTGTGATGCGAGTGCCCCTGGTGGAAGGCCAGGGTAACTTTGGATCTGTGGATGGCGATAACCCTGCGGCCTACCGTTATACGGAGGCCAGGCTTACGCGCGCGGCCGAAGAACTGCTCAAAGATATCGACAAGAACACCGTCGACTTCCTACCGAACTTTGACGATACCAAGCAAGAGCCCAGAGTACTGCCGGCGGCTATCCCCAATCTATTGATCAACGGCTCCAGCGGGATCGCGGTGGGAATGGCAACGAACATTCCTCCGCATAATCCCACCGAAGTGATGGATGCCTGCCTGGCGCTCATTCAGAATCCGGAATTGAGCGCGACCCAGCTAATGAAATACGTGCCTGCGCCGGATTTTCCCACCGGCGGCATCATAATTGGCGGCGAAGGCTTAAAGTCGGCCTACACGACCGGGCGCGGATCGTTTCGCATTCGTGCTAGAGTCGATGTGGAGGAAGGCAAGAAAGGTCGCGATACCATCGTCATTACGGAGATTCCCTACCAGGTTAACAAAAAGAACCTTCTGGAAAAGATCGGCGATCTGGTTAGCAACAAAGTGATCGAAGGCATCGCCGACATCAAAGACCTGTCCGATCGTCACGGCATTCGCGTAGAGATTGAACTAAAGAAAGATGCCATCAGCCAGATTGTGCTGAATCAGTTGTTCAAACAAACGCAGCTTCAGGTTAGCTACGGAATCATTTTTCTGGCTCTGGTCGAAGGCCAGCCGCGCATTCTCAATCTCAAAGAGATTCTGGCGCATTACATCCAGCACCGAAAGGAAGTGATCGTCCGAAGAACCCAGTACGAACTGGATCAGGCGGAAAAAAGGGCTCACATTCTGGAAGGCCTGAAGATTGCCCTGGACTTTATTGATGAAGTTATCAAGATCATTCGAGGATCCAAAACCGTCGACGAAGCTCGGCAGAAACTAATTAAGCGATTCAAGCTTACAGAAATTCAAGCCAATGCAATCCTCGATATGCGATTGCAGAAGCTCACTTCTCTAGAATCCGAAAAGATCATCGAAGAGCTGAATCAGCTTAAAGAAAAGATCAAAGATTTCAAAGACATTCTCAAGAGCGAGAAGCGCCAGTACACCATCGTATCCGACGAACTGGGCGAAATGAAAACCGCTTACGGTTCAAAGCGAACCACGGAAGTGGATACCAGCAGCGTGGACTCGCTGAGCTTTGATGTAACGGACCTGATTCCCGACGAAGATGTGGTTATCACACTTACCGAAGATGGATTCATCAAGCGAATGGGTGTGGATTCGTTCCGTCGTCAGAAGCGCGGCGGTCGTGGGGTTCGTGGAGGATCTGCGAAACGCGAAGATATTATCCGTTTGATGCGATTGGGTTCCACCCATGACACCTTGCTTCTATTTTCTAACAAAGGCAAGATATTTGGCATTAAGGTTCTGGAGCTTCCGGAAGCGAGCCGCGAAGCCAGGGGAAAATCGGTGAAGGCTCTGCTCAACCTGGCCCAGGAAGAGAAGATTACGGCCATGACCGCGGTTAAGGAATTTACCGAGAACCAGGCCATTGTTATGATCAGCCGCGAAGGCATCTTGAAGAAAAGTAACCTCGATATCTTTGAGAATGCACGAAAAGGCGGAATCATTGCCATTAATCTGCGCAAAGAAGACGAGCTTATCAATGTTTGTCTGGTGAATCCCGACGACGATGTAATCATTGGAAGCCGGGACGGTCTGGCGCTTCGCACAAATCTAGCGCGCATGCGCAGTCAGGGACGTAGCGCGGCCGGCATTATTGGCATGCGCCTGGACAAAGACGATTCAATCGTTGGTATGGACGTAGTCCGGAAGAACTCATCGCTCTTTGTGGTATCCGCCAAAGGCTTTGGAAAACGAATGGCCTTCAATAACTTCCCGTCCAAAGGGCGCGGCGGCAAGGGCATCACGTATATGAAGGTTGCCGATAAGAACGGACCGGCTGTCTCCCTGTGCACCCTGGGTGATAACGACGATGTGTTGATTATTGGCGAAAGCGGCTATACCATTCGTCTGGCGGCCAAGGAAATCTCCACCATAGGCAGAAACACCGTCGGAGTGCGACTGGTTCAGTTGAACGAAACCGACACCGTACGAGATGTAGCAATCCTGGCCACCGACGTCTGATTGCACTGAATACGGATATCCAGCATTGGGGTATCCAGTAATGTTCTGCCGGGGCCGTTGCGGCCGCGGCAGGCATTCCCTTTCTGGCAAAAAAGCTTGTAACCAGGTTGAGAAAAGTGGCACTTAAGTATTATGCGCAGGGCAGTGCAAATACTTCCAGAGAGCTGCAAAAAGGGAATCGTGGAACGGCTCGCAGGCGAGCTGGAGCAGTACCAATCGTCTTTGCTTTTTCTGGTGGAATCAAAGCCCGCCATTCAATGTTCCCAAGCCGAGGCCCACAGTTCCCGCTCTGATCATTCCGAGCCTGGCTATCCGCTTTTGCTGAGCGGCGCGCTTCCGGAAAGTACCGGTCGAGCTTTTGTAGAATTCTTTGAAGGAAGGCTTCTGTATCCCGATTGCCGATCCGCCACCGAACTTTCGTCGGAATTTCTTCCATCTGATGGACAATTGCCCGCCGGAATGGGCGTTCTGCATTTGCAATGCGGTGAGTCATCGCTGTGCTGCCTGCGGGCGGGGAAGCTTCTTTCTCAATTTGCTACCGAATCGGTGCAGGCATCCAGGATGGTGGTTTTTGAAAAGCCGGCGGAAGTGGCTGAAGGCGGGGAGTCCATAGAATCCAAAAAAGTTGCGCCGAATCGGTCGGCAGGCATTATTCTGGCTGATATCCTGCGAGCTCGCAGCCAGCCCGATACATTGGATCGGCTGCGGCAGGAAGCCGATTCTGCATTATTTCTTGCTGCTGCCTATGTTTCTCTGGTTTGCCCGTCGCAGCAGCCATCAGAAGTGGAGCTGCAGGATCTGCGGAATCGGAGTCTACAAAACTGGGATAATTGAACGAACTATATGAATCAAGAAGCCATTTCTCAAAGCACATTGCCGGAAGCAGACAAGCTGATCCTGGATTACATTGCCGGCGGCAGAAAGGATCGCGGCTGGCGGCTTTTCATTGATACATATCAGGAAAGGCTGTACAATCTTTGTTTTCGCATGCTTGGCAACTACGACGATGCCATCGATGCATTGCAGGAAACCTACGTTCAAATTGATCGCTCCATTGGTTCCTTCCGAGGGCAATCAACGTTGTACACCTGGTCGTATCGCGTGGCGGTGCATGTGATTCTGGGATTTCGGAAAAAGCGGTCGGCATTGCAAGAAAAGCATACCGGACAGGAGCTTCCGGATATTTCGCGCCCCCAGGACGATCCCGATCTAATGTGCGAAGAGAAGTACAGAAAGTACCTTCTGAATCAAGCGCTGCAGAAGCTACCAGATCATCAACGAATTCCGCTGGTTATGCATGACCTGGACGGTTTCAGTTTTGCAGAAATTGCAGAAAACACCGGATCAACGGAAGGCGCGGTAAAGGTTCGGGTATTTCGCGCAAGGAAGCTTCTAGAGAAGATCCTGCGTCAGGGAGAGCCAGTGCCAGGTTTCGAAAATGTAGGCCGATTCGATGGCGAGCTTGTCAAACAGTTGATGTCCTGAATGGTCTCAGGTATCGCGCTGTAAATTCATCCATTGGCAAAGCGGGGTCGTACAGATAACCCTGGCCCATTTCGCAGCTTTCATTAGTTAAGAAAGTGGCCACTTCATCGGTCTCTATTCCCTCGGCTACCACTTGCATGCGAAGGCTGTGCGCCATCTGAATCATGGCCTGTACCAGGGGCTGCACTGTATCGTCTGTGCCCAGACGGAGCACAAAGCTCTTATCGATCTTCAGTACATCGAACAAGAATTTCTGCAAATAGGCAAAGGAAGAATATCCAGTCCCAAAATCGTCCATTACAAGTCGCACTCCCAGTTCGCGCAGACTATGAAGCAGCGAAATGTTTTTGTCTTCCATTAGCATCGTCTCGGTAATTTCCAACTTGAGGTTTGCCGGTTCGACCTGGTACCGG